>DAIMYL010000001.1:0-64652 GCA_036734505.1 Steroidobacteraceae bacterium
GCTGCAACTTGACAGCCCCGCGCCCCCCGACCACACTCCGGCCCCGCAATCCGGGCCCCTGGAAAGGTAGCTCAGCTGGTTAGAGCACGGCACTCATAATGCCGGGGTCGAGGGTTCGAGTCCCTCCCTTTCCACCATATCCGTCGACAGGCCTACACTGGGACCTCCGATCCTGTGGAGGTTCCCATGTCTGCCCCACCCAAGTGGTCCACCCCGGTCGCCGTCCTGGCGCTGCTCTGGAACCTTCTCGGTGCCGCCGCCTACCTGATGGATGTCACTGCGACACCGGATGCCGTGGCGAAGATGGGCGAAGCCGAGCGTGCGATGTACGCGTCACGCCCGGCTTGGTTCGTGGCCGCGTACGCCTGCGCCGTGTGGGCCGGCGTCGCCGGTTCGGTCGCGCTGCTCCGGCGCAAGCGATGGGCGACGCCGCTCTTCACGCTGTCCCTGCTCGGGCTCCTCGTGCAGGACCTGACCTTGCTGTCGCGGCCGGAAGTGCGCGCGGACCCCGGCGTCCTGCTGTTGCAGGGCCTCGTGCTGGCGATCGCCGTGTCGCTCCTGGTGGTCGCCCGCAAGGGCGAGCGTGAGGGTTGGCTCGTCGACTGACGCGCCCCGACCTCGCCGAGGGCGCGCGCCTTCAGCGCCGCTCGAACACCAGCTTCTCGCGCGCCACGCGCCCGCCGTCGCCGTAGTAGCGGGCGGTGACGATCATGGTGCGCTGGTCCTCGGAGAGCGACCGGCGGAAGGTCGCGACCCGCTCGCCACCGGCCTTGATGACCGAGGTGACGGCATCGCCGTCGTCCATGTCGATGGCGATGGTGTCGCCCACCGGCAGTCCGTGGATGGGGTAGTCGCGGCCGTCGAGACGCGCCTTGAAGCGCACCTCGGACTCGAGCGATAGCTCATCACCCGACAGCACCAGCGCGCGCTCGAGGCCGCGCGGGGCCACCCCGGTGGAGGCGAGCGCCACGCCTGTGGGCAGTGCGGGCGCCCCGGCGGCGGCCCGGGCGGCGAGTTCGGACTTGTCGTGGTTGAGCGCCCAACCTGCGGGCTCCTGAGCGTGGGCCAGTGGGCCGGCGCCGGCGAGGCAGAGCAGGGCGGAGAGCCCCATGCGATGCAGTTGTCCCTTCATGTCGATGCCCCTTCTGTATCTGTGGATGAGGGTTGGGACCGAAACTACTCCCGCGCGGCGCGATGTCAACGATTTGTAACAATTCTGTGTTAGCGCACGGGCCGTAAGGTCGGGGAGTCCCTCAGGCACAGGAGGGCTTGACAGCGTGCAAAGCACTTTGTAGTTTAAAGCACATGGCCACCCGATACAGGAGAACAGCCATGTCCGAGTCCACACATACCGCTCCCGCTTCCAGCCCCGCCGACGACCTCGCCTTCCTGCGCGCACTCGCCGAGTCCGCCCGTGACGTCCCGTTCAGCGGCGGCGACTACTTCATCGCCGGTGGCGCGTGGTTCGCGCTCGCCAGCCTCGTGGTCTGGTTCGGGTCGCAAGGCCTCTTCGGCCTCAGCCTGCCGTCCGCGCATCTGGCGTTCGGCATCGGCGGGCTGGGTTTCGCCGCCACCCTGACCTACCTGCTGCGCCGCGACCGCGGGCAGGTGGAGACGGCGGGCAACCGCGCGCTGGGTGTCGCGTGGAGCGCGATCGGTTGGAGCATCTTCGCTTTCGTCATCGGCGTGGCGCTGATCGCCTACCGCGGTCAACCGGTGGCGCTCGCCACCATCAGCCTGTTCGTCGTGAGCGTCTACGGCATCGGATGGGCGCTGGCAGCCGCGGTCACGCGGCAGGGGTGGATGCGCGCCACCGCGGGCTTCACCTTCCTCACGGTGCCGGTGCTCGGCGCTCTGGTCGGTACCGGCCACGACTACCTCGCCTATGCCATCGCCTTGGTGCTCATCGCGGTGGTGCCCGGCTTCCGGCTGCGCGCCGCCGCGCGCGCGGCACGGTCGTCGGCGACCGCCGGGGCCTGACCGTGGCCGCGTCAGGCATCAACGCCCTCGACGAGGTGATCCATGGGCGGGTGCGGCTCGGCGTCATGGCCTACCTGGTCGGTGCCGGCAGCGCCGAGTTCGCGACGATCAAGGCGCATCTCGAGACCACCGACGGCAACCTCTCGGTGCACCTGCGCAAGCTGGAGGAGGCGGGGTACGTGACCGTGACCAAGTCCTTCCGCGACCGCAAGCCGCTCACCGCGGTGACGCTCACCGAGACCGGTCGCAAGGCCTTCGCCGACTACCTCGATGCGCTCGGCAGGGTGGTCTCGCAGGGGCGCTGAACGGCCTCAGAACGGCGACATGCGGTCGACCACGCGGTGCGTGGCGGCCGCATCGTCGTCGCGGGCCTGCTCGCCGGGCGGCAGCATCGCGGCCTTGCCCATCTGCAGCGTGACGATGCCGTTCGGATAGATCGTGACGCGGTTGTCGCCCGAGCCTTGCATCGAGGGCAGCAGGAAGGCCTTGCCCGAAGCGCTGCCGACATGGCTCGGGAACCAGTACCCCATGCGGTACATGTTGTCGCCGGCCGGGATGTCCGCCGGCGCCTGCTCCGACGGCGCGCGGGCCAGGCCGCCCGCACGGTCACCGCGGATGAAGAGCGCGCCGCGTGCGGCCATGAGATCGCCGGTGAGACCGCGATGCAGCAACTGCTGCCCTTTGTGCGCGCCGCCCGCCTGCAGCAGCAGCGCGATCTTCGCCTGCTCGTCCAGGGTCGGGTACCAGCCGGCGTTCGCCCACACCGCGCCGCGCGCGCCGCCCGGCTCGAGGGTGCGCACCGCGGGCGCGTGATGGATGCCGATCGGCTTGAACACATCGTCCGTGAGCATCTGCCAGAGATCGGCCTGCGGTCCACGGACGGACTTCAGGAAGCCGTCGATCGCGAGCCCGAGCAGGAAGTAATCCTGGTCGCGGTAGCGCATCACCGTGCCCGGCTCCCACGGAAACGGCTTGAGGTGGCGGTTGATGAGCGCGAGCTTCTCGGCCGTCGACCCGGCGGTGTACCAGGCGTCGTACTCGCCCTCGAGGTAGCCGGCGTAGGGGTCGTTGGGGTTCGTCTTGAGGCTGCCGAGCCCGCCGAAACCCGTCGCCATGTCGGCCGCATCGATGAAGCGGATGCGGTTCCACTTCGCGTGCAACCCGGGCACGAAATCGCCGATGTGCAGGTCGAGCACATAGGGGCCGTAGACTTCAGCGAGGCGCAGCAGCGCGAGCGGCGCGGCGACGCTCTTCATCACCGAACGCACCCCGAAGCGCATCTCGAGCGGATACGGGTAGGGGCCGTACGGCGTGGCGGAGTCCTGATGGTAGAGCGTGCCGCGCAGCACCAGCGCGTTGAGCACCTGCCACTTCGGGCGCAGCGGTCCGCCGAAGCCCGCGAGCGTGCCCGGCGCGAACTGCTTCTCGAGTTCCGACCAAGGCTTTGCGGGCAAGCGGTCGGCGAGTTCGCGGCGCGCCGCGGCGCGCTGCGCTTCGAGGTCTGCAAGCCCGCCTGCGGTGAAGGTCGCGGGCGCGCGGCCCCACAGCACGAAATGCTGCTGCAGCAGGTAGGGCGCGGTCTGCTGCGTGAACTGCAGCCGCAGCCCTGTCACCTCGCTGCCGCGGTACAGGAAGGTCGCGACGCCCTGGTGGGCGTGGTTCTCGGTGTCGTTGACCAGCATCAGCGGCAGCGCCGCGCGCGACCACCCGCCGTCGCCCGGTTCGCGCCAGACGCGCCCGAACTGCGGGATGACGGTCCAGTAGCTGCGCTGCGCGCCGCGAGCGGTCTGCGCCGGGTTCTCGGCGATCATCTCGCCGCGCTGCACCGGCACCAACCGGTCACCGTCGCTGAAGAGCTGCAGCGTGAGCGCCGGGAAGAGCCGTGCATCGCGACCGCCGACCACCGGGCCTTTGAGTTCCGGCAGCGCCTGCATCGACGACTGCGCGACGCGCAGCGTGCCCACGAGCGGCGCGGCCGGTAGCGCGTCGGCTCCCGGTGCGAACGCGGCATTGTCGACAGGCGAGGTCGGCGCGCTCGCGGCGGTCATGGTGGCTACCGGCAGCTGCGTGGCCGCGGGTCCGGCCACGGTGACCGTCGCCGACCCGAAGGTCAGCCAGCAGATCGCGGTGCAGGTGATCGTTCTCGGCATGAGACGCATCGGCAGGTCCTCCTGAGCGGACATCCGGTCCTTTATGCCTGTCCGACGACAGGGTGTCTTGAGCGGACGCGTCACGGCATGTCGCCTTGCCGCATCGCGCCCGCGGTCACTACGGAGACAGGCGCGGATCCCGGACTTCAGCGGCCCCGCCAGACCGGCTTGCGCTTCTCGGCGAACGCGCGCGCGCCTTCCTTCTGGTCTTCGCTGGAGTAGAGCTTGTCGACCGTGGGCAGGCGGCGCTTGGTGACCCTGTCGAAGGCCTCCTGCACGGGCAGGTGTGAGGTCTCGCGGATGATCTCCTTGATGGCCGCGAACACCAAGGGCGGACCCTCGGCGAGCTGTTGCGCGAGCTCGCGGGCGCGCTCCATCAGGCGATCGGCGGGGACGATCTCGTTGACGAGCCCCCACTGCTTCGCCTCCTGCGCGTCGATGCGTCGGCCGGTGAGCAGCAGTTCCATCGCCACATGGTAGGGGATGCGCCGCGGCAGCTTGATGGACGCCGCATCGGCGACGGTGCCGGAGTCGATCTCGGGCAGCGCGAAGGTCGCATGTTCGGCGGCGATGAGGATGTCGCAGGACAGCGCGATCTCGAAGCCGCCGCCGAAGGCGAGGCCGTTGATGGCGCAGATCACGGGCTTGTTGAGGCCGGGCAGCTCCTGCAGGCCGCCGAAGCCGCCCACGCCGTAGTCGGAATCCGGCGCTTCGCCCGCGGCTGCGGCCTTGAGGTCCCAGCCGGGACAGAAGAAGCGCTCGCCCGCGGCGGTGAGGATCGCGACCCGCAGTTCCGGGTCGTCGCGGAAGGCCGCGAACACCTCGCCCATGATGCGGCTGGTCGCGGCATCGATGGCGTTGGCCTTGGGGCGGTCGATGGTGACCTCGAGCACGGCGCCGCGGCGTTCGGTACGGATGGGGTCGGTCATGTCGGCCTCGGGTCTGTAGTTGTCAGTCGGCAGGCGTGAGCTTGATGAGCGCATCCACCGCGACCGCACGGTCGGGCAGGGCGAGCAGGGGGTTCACGTCGAGTTCGAGCAGGCGGTCGCGATGCGACTCCGCGAAACGGACGACCGCCTCGATGGCGCGCAGCACCGACTCCGGGTCGCCGTGACGACCGCGATGCCCCTCTATGAGCGTCCAGACCCGCAGCCGCTTCACGGCGCGCTCGATGTCCCCGCGCGTCGCGGGCAGCAGCAGCGTCACCGAATCGGTGATGAGCTCCGCGAGCACGCCGCCCGCGCCGATGAGCAGCGCGAACCCGAACTGCGGATCGCGCACCACACCGACGATGAGTTCGGCCACGGCGCCGCCGACCATCTGCTCGACGAGCACCCGGTCGCCGAGCGTGGCCATGCGCGCAGAGGCCGCGGCGACCTCGTCGGCCGAACGCAGCCCGAGCGCCACGCCGCCGACATCGCTCTTGTGGGCGATGCGGTCGTCCGCGATCTTGAGCACCACCGGAAACCCGATGCGGGTCGCGACCTCCGCCGATCCCTCGACGCTGCACTCGGCCGACGCGGGGACGGCAAGCCCGTGGGTCGCGAGCAGCGCCTTCGCCGCGGCTTCGCGCAGCATCGTGCCCCTCGCGTCACCGTCGCTGCCGGGTGCCCATGGCAGAGGCGCGACCGGCTGGGCGTGACGCTCGCCGATGGCTGCAGCCGCGGCGAACGCGGTCAGCGCGTCCTCGATGCCGATCAGCGGTGCGACGCCCGCGGCGCCGAGCTCGGCGGCGAGCCCCTCGGGCATGCCTTCCGGCAGCGTCGCGACCACCACCGCCCGCGCGCCGATGCGTCGCTGCGCCGCGATCCATGCCCGTGCGGTGACGAGCCAGGAGTCGGGCTTCATCGCCGGGTGCGTCGGCGTGTCGAGGATCAGCATCGCGACATCGAAACCGCCGGCCATCGCGGCGGCGAAGGTGTTCTCGAGCGCTTCGGCCTGGTTCCAGATGAAGGTGTGGTAATCGAGCGGGTTGTCGATGTGCACGAGGTCGTTGAGCGTCGCGGCGACACCGCGCGCCGCCGTCTCGCTGAACGGCGGGAAGGAAAGACCATGCGCCGGCGCGAGATCGGCCACGAGCGCCGCCTCGCCGCCCGAGCAGCTCAAAGAGATCAGCCGGCGGCCGGTGGTCGGACCGCCGAAGTGCAGCAGCTTCAGCGTCTCGACCAATGCGGAGGCCGTGGGTACCCGCGCCACGCCGTAGCGCTCGAACAGCGCCTCGCAGATGCGGTCCTCGCCGGCGAGCGAGGCGGTGTGGCTCATCGCGATGCGCGCGCCCTGCGGCGAGCGGCCGGTCTTGAGCGCGACCACCGGTTTGCCGGCGGCCTGCGCGCGCGCGGCGGCCGCGGCGAAGGCCTGCGGGTCGCGCAGGCCTTCGATGTGCAGACCGATGGCGGTGATGCGCGGGTCCTCGGCGAAGGCGTCGACGGCCGCGGCGATGTCCACATCGGCCTGGTTGCCGAGCGTCAGCAGCGCCGCCACCGGCAGACCGCGACGCATCATGGTGAGATTGCAGCCGATGTTCCCCGACTGTGTGACGAGCGCAACGCCGCGCTCGACCGGCGCCAGCGCATGCTCGTCGGGCCACAGCGCGGCGCGCGAGGTGGTGTTGATGAAGCCGTAGCAGTTGGGGCCGAGCAGCGGCATGCCGTCCGCGGCGGCGAGCAAGGCGTCCTGTCGGCCGCGATCACCGGTCTCCGCGAAACCCGCTGCGTAGATGACTGCACCGCCGCAGCCGCGCGCACGCAGCGCGGCGACAGCGTCCGGCGTCAGCGCGCGCGGCAGGGCGATGAACGCCGCGTCGGGCGAGCCGTCGATATCGGCGACGGAGGCGACGGTGGGCACGCCGCCCAACTGCGGCCGGCGCGGGTTGACCGCCCAGATGCGGCCCTCGAAGCCGAGCGCGCGGGTCCGCTCGATGGCGATGGCGCATTCGCTGCCGCCGACGAAGGCGATCGACCGCGGGTGGAGCAGCCGCTGCAGCCGCATTCAGGCGCCGAGCGGCCGCAGCAGCGCGCGCGAGATGATGTGGCGCTGGATCTCCGAGGTGCCTTCCCAGATGCGCTCGACGCGCGCGTCGCGCCAGATGCGCTCGAGCGGCAGGTCGGACATCAGGCCCATGCCGCCGTGGATCTGGATGGCCTCATCGGCGACGAAGGCCAGCATCTCGGTGGCCTTGAGCTTCGCCATCGCCATGTCGGAGTCGGTGACCGTGCCTTGGTCGACCTTCCAGGCGGCCTCGAGGGTGAGCAGCTCCGCGGCCTTGAGTTCGGTCGCCATGTCGGCGAGCTTGAAGGCGACGCCCTGGAACTTGCCGATCTGCTGACCGAACTGCTGGCGCTCGGCGGCCCACTTCACGGCGAGGTCGAGCGCGCGCTCGGCGCGCCCGAGACAGGTCGCCGCCACCTGCAGCCGCGTCGCGCCGAGCCACTGGTTGGCGATCTCGAAGCCGCGACCGACTTCGCCCAGCACCGCCGACTTCGGCACGCGGCAGTCGTCGAACTGCAGCACGCAGTTGTTGTAGCCGCGGTGCGAGACGCTCTTGTAGCCGTCCAGGATCTGGAAGCCGGGCGTACCGCGGTCGATCAGGAAAGCGGTGATGAGCGCGCGGCTGCCGCGCGCGGAGGACTCCTCGCCGGTGGCTGCGAACAGCACCACGAAATCGGCCTCGTCGGCGTGGCTGATGAAGTGCTTGGTGCCGTTGATGATGAAGTCGTCGCCGTCGCGCCGCGCGCGGGTCTTCATGCCACGCAGGTCGGAACCGGCGCCCGGTTCGGTCATGGCGAGGCAATCGGAACGCTCGCCCCGGATGGCCGGGAAGAGATAGCGCTCGCGCTGCTCGCCCTCGCAGGCCATGAGGATGTTCGAGGGGCGGGCGACACAAGTCCAGTGCAGCGCGTAGTTGGCGCGACCGAGCTCGCGCTCGTAGAGGATCCAGGTGAGGGTGTCGAGTCCGGCGCCGCCGACCTCGGCCGGCATGTTGGCCGCGTAGAGCCCAGCCTCGATGGCCTTGCGCTTGATCTCGTCCCGCAGCTCCGGCCGCAGCCGCCCGGTGGTCTCGATCTCGGCCTCGTGCGGGTAGAGCTCGTTGACCACGAACCCGCGGGTGGTGTCGACGATCAGTCGCTGCTCTTCGGTGAGGGAAAAGTGCATGGTTCTCCGCCGCTGGCGCGCGCCCGCATCTATGGCATGATTGAAAGCACAAGCATAAACCCACGGGGGCGGGGCTGCATGCCGCTGCAGATCAGTCGCGAAGTGTTCATCACCTGCGCCGTCACCGGCTCGGGGGGTACCCAGGACCGTTCCCACCATGTGCCGCGCTCGCCGCGCGACATCGCCGCGAGCGCCATCGCCGCCGCCAGGGCGGGGGCCGCCGTCGTCCATTGCCATGTGCGCGACCCCATCACCGGCAAGGCGAGCCGCGACCCCGTGCTCTACCGCGAGGTGGTCGACCGTATCCGCGACTCGGACACCGATGTCGTCATCAACCTCACCGCCGGCATGGGCGGCGACCTCGTGCTGGGGCCGCCGACGGCCCCGCTGCCCGTGAACCCGGTCGGCACGGACATGGGCAGCGCGGAGGACCGCATGCGGCCGATCGCCGATTGCCTCCCCGAGATCTGCACGCTCGACTGCGGCACCATGAACTTCGCCGAAGCCGACTATGTCATGACGAACACGCCCGGCATGCTGCGGGCGATGGGCGGCATGATGACCGCGCTCGGCGTGCGTCCCGAGATCGAGGCCTTCGACACCGGCCACCTCTGGTTCGCCAAGCGTCTGGTGGAAGAGGGCGTGCTCAAGGGGCCGGCGTTGGTGCAGCTCTGCATGGGCATCCCTTGGGGTGCGCCCAACGACCTCGACACCTTCATGGCGATGGTCCACAACGTGCCTGCGGATTGGACCTGGTCGGCCTTCAGCCTCGGTCGCGACCAGATGCCCTATGTCGCCGCGGCGGTGCTGGCGGGCGGCAATGTCCGCGTCGGTCTCGAGGACAATCTTTGGCTCGACAAGGGCGTGCTCGCTCGCAACGAGGATCTGGTCGAGCGCGCGGTCGGCATCATCGAGCGCATGGGCGCGCGTGTGATCGGTCCGCAGGCCGTGCGCGACAAGCTCGGCCTCGTCAAACGCGCGCCGGTCGCGCACGCATGAGGCCCGTCGCCGCGGTCATCGGGGGCGGCGTCATCGGTGGGGGCTGGCTCGCACGGTTCCTGTTGAACGGTTGGGATGTCGCCGTCTTCGACCCCGACCCCGAAGCCGAGCGCAAGCTCTCCGAGGTGCTCGCCAACGCCCGGCGCTCGCTGCCCGGGCTCTACGATGTCGCGCTGCCCCCCGAGGGGACCTGGCGGCTCTGTGCCACGGTGGAGGAGGCCGTCGCCGGCGCGCGCTGGGTCCAGGAGTCCGTGCCCGAGCGGCTCGACATCAAGCACCGCGTGCTCACCCAGATCCAGCAGGTCATCCCGTCCGATGTCGTCATCGGCTCGTCGACCTCGGGCTTCAAGCCCTCGGAGCTCGGTTCCGGCATCCCCCGGCCGCAGCAGGTCATGGTGGTGCATCCCTTCAACCCGGTGTATCTGCTGCCTGTGCTCGAGATCGTCCCGCACGCGACGGCCGCCGATGCCTTCGTCGCGGGCGCCATGGAGACGATGCGTGGGCTCGGCATGATGCCGCTGCGCATCCGTCGCGAGATCGACGCGCATGTCGCCGACCGTTTCCTTGAGGCCGTGTGGCGCGAGGCGCTGTGGCTGGTGAAGGACGACATCGCCACCACCACCGAGATCGACGATGTCATCCGCTTCGGCTTCGGCATCCGTTGGGCGCAGATGGGTCTCTTCGAGACCTACCGCGTCGCGGGCGGCGAAGCCGGCATGCGGCATTTCATCGCGCAGTTCGGGCCCTGCCTGAGCTGGCCCTGGACACGCCTGATGGATGTCCCCGAGCTCGACGACGCGCTGATCGACAAGATCGCCTCGCAGTCGGACGCGCAGTCCGGGATGCGCAGCATCCGCGAGCTCGAGCGCATCCGCGACGACAACCTCGTGGCGATGATGCGCGCCCTCAAGGGCCGCGACTGGGCATCGGGACATCTGCTGCGTGAGCATGACGCCCGCCTGCGCGGCGTGCAGACCGAGCCGGACTGGTCGCAGCCGATCGAGACCCTGTCGCGTGTCGTCCCTGTCGACTGGACCGACTACAACGGTCACATGAACGAAGCGCGCTACCTCGAGTCCTCCAGCGCGGCCACCGACCGTTTCATGGAGCTCGTCGGCTGCGATGCGGCTTATGTCGCGGCGGGCAGCAGCTACTTCACCGTCGAGACGCACATCAGGCATCTCGCCGAGGTGCATGCGGGCGCGAGCATCCGCGTCACCACCCAGCTGCTCGACGGCAGCGGCAAGCGCTTGCATCTTCTCAACCGGATCCACGACGGCTCGGGGCAGCTGCTGGCCACCGCCGAGCATCTGCTGCTGCATGTCTCGCTGGAGACCCGGCGCGCATCGCCGCCGTCGCCCGCCATCCAGCAGAGACTCGCCGAGGTCCAGGCCCAGCACGCCGCCTTGCCGCGGCCGGAGAGGACGCACTGTGGCATCCGGGACTGACCCCGCTCCGGCATCCGTGCCCTCGAAGGCCTCGGGCGGACCGCCCGCCGACTGGCCGGTGTTCGCCATCACGGCGGCGACCGTGCTCGGCGTCTGCGCCTTGGTGTTCGTGGCGCCGCAGCAGGCCGGAGTCGTCATCATCCGGCTCTACGACCTGCTGACCAAGAACCTCGGTTTCCTTTATCAGTGGTATGTCATCGCGCTGCTCGGGTTCCTGGGTTTCATCGCCTTCAGCCGGCACGGCAAGATCCGGCTCGGCGGCAAGGACGCGAAGCCCGACTACACCACGCTGAGCTGGATCGGCATGATCTTCTGCGCCGGCGTCGGCGCGACGCTCATCTACTGGGCCGTGGTCGAGTGGGCGTTCTACATCGACGCGCCGCCGCTCGGGGCTGCGCCGCGTTCCACCGCCGCGATCGAATGGGCCGCCACCTACGGCATCTTCCACTGGGGCCCGGTGGGCTGGGCCATCTTCTGCGTCCCCACCATCGCCATCGCCTACGCGTTCTATCAGCGCGGTGAGCCGCATCTGCGCCTCAGCGCCGGCTGTCTGCCCTTCTTGCCGGGCGGCGTCAGCAGCACGCGCGGCCGCATCATCGACTTCATCTACATGGTCAACCTCATCGGCGGCAGCGCCACGGCGCTGGCGCTGACCGCGCCGATGATCGCCGCGCTGTTCGCGAAACTCACCGGCATCCCGCAGACCTTCACCGTCGAGGCGGTCGTCATCCTGGTCTGCGTGCTGATCTTCGCCGCGAGCAGCTTCCTCGGCCTCGAGAAAGGCTTCAAGCGGCTCGCCGACACCAACACCTACCTCGCGCTCGGCTTGCTCGGCTTCGTGCTGCTCGTCGGGCCGACGCTCTTCATCCTGCAGATGGGCACCAATTCGCTGGGGCTCATGCTGCAGGAGTTCGTGCGCATGGTGACCTGGACCGACCCCGTCGAGCGCAAGGGCTTCATCGAGAGCTGGACGGTGTTCTACTGGGCCTGGTGGGTGGCTTATGCGCCGTTCGTCGCGCTGTTCGCGACCCGTATCTCGCGCGGCCGCACGCTGCGTGAGCTGATCTTCGGCCTCATGGTGTTCGGCACGCTCGGCGCCGGCATCTTCTACATCGTGCTCGGCAACTACGCGCTCGACCTCGAGCTGACGGGCGCGCTGAAGGTCACGGAACTGCTGAAGCAGAACTCCGGCCCTTATGCGCTCGCCGAGGTGCTCGGGACGCTGCCGTGGCCGTCGCTCACCATCCTCGGCTTCCTGGTCGTCGCCGCCATCCTGATGGCCACCACCTACGACTCGGCGTCCTACACGCTGGCGTCGGTGGCGAGCCGCGACATCCACGCCGGACAGGACCCCGCGCGTTGGCAGCGCGTGTTCTGGGCCTTCGCCATCGGTGTGCCGCCGATCGCGCTGCTGTTCGTCGAGGGCGGGTTGAAGGTGGTGCAATCCGCGACCATCGTCGTCAGCCTGCCCTTGCTCGGCGTGGGCGTGCTGCTCGCGCTCTCCATCCTGCGCATGATCCGTGAGGACGAGGCCGCCGGCAGGCTCTGAACGGCGCGCGGAGGTCGGACGGGCGTCTGTCGGCGTCGGTCGCTTTCGCTCAACATCATGTCGCATACAGGCGTGTGCATCACCCCGGCCGCCGACCACAATCTCCCCGCGTCCTGCACCGTGTGCCATAGAGCCGGTCGGGCAGGGCGCGCCCGCGGCGCATGCCTGCCGGGCCACGAACGGGGGACGATGAATTGAAGACGAACATCGAGATCGCTCAGGCCGCCAAGTTGCGGCCGATCACCGCCTTGGCCCAGGACCGTCTCGGCATCCCAGAGGAGGCGCTCGAGCCCTTCGGTCGCCACAAGGCCAAGCTCTCCCTCGGCTACATCGATTCGCTGCGCGACCGTCCTGACGGCAAGCTCGTGCTCGTGACCGCGATCTCGCCGACCCCGGCGGGCGAGGGCAAGACGACGACGACGGTGGGTCTCGGCGATGCGCTCAACCGCATCGGCAAGCGCGCCGTGGTCTGCCTGCGCGAGCCGGCCCTCGGTCCCGTCTTCGGCATGAAGGGCGGCGCCGCGGGCGGCGGCCACGCCCAGGTGGTGCCGATGGAGGACATCAACCTCCACTTCACCGGCGATTTCGCCGCCATCGCGCTCGCCAACAACCTGCTCGCCGCGATGATCGACAACCACATCTACCACGGCAACGAGCTCGGCTTCGATGTGCGCCGCATCGCCTGGCGTCGCGTGGTCGATGTCAACGACCGCGCGCTGCGGCAGATCACGGCTGGCCTCGGCGGCAGCCCGAACGGCTTCCCGCGCGAGGACGGCTTCGACATCGTGGTCGCCTCCGAGGTCATGGCGATCTTCTGCCTCGCCACGAGCATCAGCGACCTCAAGGAGCGGCTCGGCAAGATCGTGGTCGGCTACACCCGCGAGCAGAAGCCCATCCTCGCCCGCGACCTGAAGGCCCACGGCGCGATGACGGTGCTGCTCAAGGACGCGCTGGCGCCGAACCTCGTGCAGACCCTCGAGAACAACCCGGCGATCATCCACGGCGGCCCGTTCGCCAACATCGCCCACGGCTGCAACTCCGTCATCGCCACCCGCACCGCGCTGAAGCTCGGCGAGTTCGTGGTCACGGAAGCCGGCTTCGGCGCCGACCTCGGCGCCGAGAAGTTCATCGACATCAAGTGCCGCAAGGCTGGGCTCAAGCCCGATGCGGCGGTCATCGTCGCCACGGTGCGTGCGCTCAAGTACCACGGCGGCGTCGAGGTCCCCGACCTGCCGAAGGAGAACGTTGAGGCCCTGCGGAAGGGCATGGCCAACCTCGAGCGGCACATCAAGAACGTCCGCGACCGCATGGGCCTGCCCTGCGTGGTGTCGATCAACCACCGCGCCGAGGACACCGCCGCCGAGATCCAGGCGCTGCACGAGCGCGCGAGCCACCTCGGCGTCAAGGTCGTGACCGCCAAGCACTTCGCCGAGGGCAGCGCGGGCGCCACCGAACTCGCGCACGAGGTGGTGCGGCTCACCGAGCAGCCGAACTACTTCACCAACATGTATCCGGACGACCTGCCGCTCTGGGACAAGATGAAGAAGGTCGCGACCGAGCTCTACGGCGCCTCCGACATCACCGCGGACGCCAAGGTGCGCGCCGCCATCCGCAAGCTGCAGGACGACGGCTACGGCCATTACCCGGTCTGCGTCGCCAAGACGCAGTACTCGTTCTCGACCGACCCGAAACTGCGCGGCGCGCCGAGCGGCCATGTGGTCAACATCCGCGAGGTCAGGCTCGCCGCGGGCGCCGAGTTCATCGTGATGATCTGCGGCGACATCATGACCATGCCGGGGCTGCCGAAGCTGCCGGCGGCCTGCAACATCGACATCGACGAGAGCGGCCGCGTCGTCGGCATGTTCTGAAGGCCGGACCATGACCTGGGATACGCAGCGCGCCGCCGGCATCATCGAGACCTACAAGCATCTCGACGGCCCGGCGCTGCCCGTGCTGCGCGCCCTGCAGCTCGAGTTCGGTCATGTGCCCGACGAGGCGGTCGCGCAGGTGGCCGACGCGCTCAACCTCTCGCGCGCCGAGGTGCACGGCATCGTCACCTTCTACCACGACTTCCGGCGCGAGCCGGGCGGCCGCACCGACCTCAAGATCTGCCGCGCCGAGGCCTGTCAGGCCATGGGCGGCGATGCGTTGGCCGAGGAGGCCCGCAAGCGTCTCGGCGTGGATTGGCACGGCACGACGAAGGACGGCGAGGTGACGCTCGAGCCGATGTTCTGTCTCGGGCTCTGTTCCGTGGCGCCGGCGGCGCAGGTGGGTGACCGGCTGGTCGCCCGTGCCGACTGGCCGAAGATCGAAGAGGCGTTGCGCAAGTGCCGACGCTGACCCGCATCTTCGTGCCCGCGGACTCGGCGGCGCTCGCGCTCGGCGCCGACGATGTCGCCACCGCCATCGCCGCCGAAGCCGAGCGTCTCGGTGCCGTCGTCGAGATCGTCCGCAACGGTTCCCGCGGCATGCATTGGCTGGAGCCCCTGGTCGAGGTGCAGACCGCCGCCGGCCGCATCGGTTACGGGCCGGTGTCCGCCGCGGATGTGGCGGGGCTCTTCAAGGCCGGTTGGCTCGAGGGCGGCGCGCATCCGCTCCGCATCGGCGATCCTGCGCAGCACCCGTTCCTCGCGCGGCAGACGCGTTGGACCTTCGCCCGCTGCGGCATCATCGACCCCGTCTCCTGGGACGACTACACGGCGCACGGCGGCGGGCAGGGCCTCGCGCGCGCCCGCGCGCTCGGCGCCCAGGCGACGCTCGAGGCGGTCACGGCCTCCGGCCTGCGCGGCCGCGGTGGTGCGGGCTTCCCCGCGGGCATCAAGTGGCGCACGGTCCACGATGCGCCCGGTGACACGAAGTATGTCGTCTGCAACGCTGACGAGGGCGACTCCGGCACCTTCGCCGACCGCATGGTCATGGAAGGCGACCCCTTCGCGCTGCTCGAGGGCATGGTCATCTGCGGCCTCGCGGTGGGCGCGCGCAAGGGCTTCATCTACATCCGTTCCGAATATCCGCGGGCCATCGCCGTGCTCGAGCACGCATTGGTGGTGGCGCGGGCCAACGGCCTGCTCGAGGACTGCGCCATCGAGCTGCGCATCGGCGCCGGGTCCTATGTCTGCGGTGAGGAGACGGCGCTGCTCGAGAGCCTCGAGGGCAAGCGCGGTCAGGTGCGGGCCAAGCCGCCGTTGCCCGCGCACCATGGCCTCTTCGGCAAGCCGACCGTGGTCAACAACGTCCTCACGCTCGCCACGGTGCCCGAGATCCTGGTGCGGGGCGCCGAAGGCTACGCCGCGCTCGGCACCGGCCGTTCGCGCGGCACGCTGCCGTTCCAGCTGGCGGGCAACATCAAGCACGGCGGGCTCTTCGAGGCGCCGTTCGGTCTGACGCTGGGTGAGATCGTCGACGACATCGGCGGCGGCACCGCCACCGGTCGGCCGGTGAGGGCGGTGCAGGTCGGCGGCCCCCTCGGCGCGTACTTCCCGCGTGCGTTGTTCGACACGCCGCTCGACTACGAGGCCTTCGCCGCGCGCGACGGTCTCGTCGGCCACGGCGGTGTCGTGGTGTTCGACGACAGCGTCGACATGGCCCGGCAGGCGCGCTTCGCCATGGAGTTCTGCGCCGAGGAGTCCTGCGGCAAATGCACGCCCTGCCGCGTGGGTTCGGTGCGCGGCATGGAGGTCATCGACAAGATCCTCGCCGGGCGCGATGTCGACGCCAATTTGGCGCTGCTCGACGACCTCTGCAATACTCTTCGATTGGGGTCACTCTGTGCGTTGGGCGGCTTCGTGCCGTACCCCGTGCTGAGTGCGGTGCGTCACTTTCCGCAGGATTTCCGCCGACCATGAGCGCCATCATCGACGATCGTGACCTCGGTACGCCGCCGTCGCGTTCCACCCAGCGCGTGACGATAGAGATCGACGGCATGCCGGTGCAGGTGCCCGCGGGCACCTCGGTGATGCGGGCCGCGGCCGAGGCCGGCATCTCGATCCCCAAGCTCTGCGCCACCGACACCCTGCAGGCCTTCGGTTCGTGCCGGCTGTGCCTCGTCGAGATCGAGGGCCGCAACGGCACGCCGGCGTCCTGCACGACCCCCGTCGCCGAGGGCATGAAGGTCCACACCCAGACCGGCAAGCTCAAGTCGCTCCGGCGCGGCGTCATGGAGCTCTACATCTCCGACCATCCGCTCGACTGCCTGACCTGTTCGGCCAACGGCGACTGCGAGCTGCAGGACATGGCCGGCGCGGTGGGCCTGCGCGAGGTGCGCTACGGCTACGACGGCGCCAACCATCTCGAGGCCGAGAAGGACGAGTCGAACCCGTACTTCACCTTCGACCCCTCGAAGTGCATCGTCTGTTCGCGCTGCGTGCGCGCCTGCGACGAAGTGCAGGGCACCCTCGCGTTGACGATCTCCGGCCGCGGCTTCGAGTCCAAGGTCGCGGCGAGCGTCGACGAGAAGTTCATCGACTCCGAGTGCGTCTCCTGCGGCGCCTGCGTGAAGGCCTGCCCGACGGCGACGCTCATCGAGAAGAGCGTCATCGAGATCGGCCAGCCCGAGCGCTCGGTGCTCACCACCTGCGCCTACTGCGGCGTCGGCTGCACCTTCAAGGCCCAGGTGCGCGGCAACGAGGTCGTGCGCATGGTGCCGCACGACGACGGCAAGGCGAACCGCGGCCACTCCTGCGTCAAGGGGCGTTTCGCCTGGGGCTACGCGACCCACCCGGACCGCGTGCTCTCGCCGCTCGTCCGCGACCGCATCAGCGACCCGTGGCGCGAGGCGAGCTGGGATGAGGCCATCGGCCGCATCGCCTCCGAGTTCCGCCGCCTGCAGTCGCAGTACGGCAAGAACTCGGTGGGCGCGGTGACCTCCTCGCGCTGCACCAACGAGGAGACCTTCCTCGTCCAGAAGATGGTGCGCGCCGTGTTCGGCAACAACAACGTCGACACCTGCGCACGCGTCTGCCATTCGCCGACGGGTTACGGCCTCAAGCAGGCCTTCGGCACCTCGGCCGGCACCCAGGACTTCGACTCGGTCGCCGAGGCCGATGTCATCGTGGTCATCGGCGCCAACCCGACCGACGGCCACCCGGTGTTCGCGTCGCGCATGAAGCGTCGGCTGCGCGAGGGCGCGAAGCTCATCGTGGTGGACCCGCGCCGCATCGACCTCGTGCGCACGCCGCACATCGAGGCCAGCCACCACCTGCAGCTGCGCCCCGGCACCAATGTCGCCGTGGTGAACGCGATCGCCCATGTCATCGTCACCGAAGGTCTCGTCGACGAGCGTTTCGTGCACGAGCGCTGCGACCTCGCGGAGTTCTCCACCTGGGCGTCGTTCGTCGCCGAACCGCGCAACAGCCCCGAGGCGACCGAGGCGGTGACCGGCGTGCCGGCGGCGGAGCTCCGTGCCGCGGCGCGGCTCTACGCCACGGGCGGCAACGGCGCCATCTACTACGGGCTCGGCGTCACCGAGCACAGCCAGGGCACCACCACCGTCATGGCGATCGCGAACCTCGCGATGGCCACCGGCAACCTCGGTCGGCCGGGCGTGGGCGTCAACCCGCTGCGCGGCCAGAACAACGTCCAGGGCGCCTGCGACATGGGTTCCTTCCCGCATGAGTTCGCGGGCTACCGCCATGTGTCGGACGACACCGCGCGGGAGGTCTTCGAGTCCGTCTGGGGCGTGGCGCTCGAGTCGGAGCCTGGTCTGCGCATCCCCAACATGTTCGATGCCGCCCTCGACGGCAGCTTCAAGGGCATGTTCATCCAGGGCGAGGACTTCGCGCAGTCGGATCCCGACACCCAGCATGTGGCCGAGGCGCTCTCCGCCATGGAGTGCGTCGTGGTGCACGACCTGTTCCTCAACGAGACGGCCAAGTACGCGCATGTCTTCCTGCCGGGCGCGTCCTTCCTCGAGAAGGACGGCACCTTCACCAACGCCGAGCGGCGCATCAGCCGCGTGCGCAAGGTGATGCCGCCGCGCGCGGGCCTCGCGGATTGGCAGGCCGTGATGAAGGTCTGCCAGGCGCTCGGCCACGCCATGCACTACGACCATCCGTCGCAGATCATGGACGAGATCGCGCGCACCACGCCCTCGTTCACCGGCGTGAGCTACGCCAAGCTCGACCAGTTGGGGTCGATCCAGTGGCCCTGCAACGAGAAGGCGCCGGAGGGCACGCCGGTCATGCACATCGGCGGCTTCGCCCGCGGCAAGGGGCGGTTCGTGGTGACGGAGTATGTCCCCACCGAGGAGCGCTCCACCGCGCGTTTCCCGCTGCTGCTCACCACCGGCCGTATCCTGTCGCAGTACAACGTGGGCACGCAGACGCGGCGCACGGCGAACCAGCAGTGGCATGACGCCGACCGGCTCGAGATCCATCCGCATGACGCCGAGCAGCGCGGCATCCGTCCCGGCGATCGCGTGCGGGTGATGAGCCGCACCGGTGCCACCGAGCTGCGCGCGGAGGTCAGCGACCGTGTCGCGCCCGGCGTGGTCTACACCACCTTCCACCACCCGGACACGCAGATCAACGTCGTGACCACGGACAACTCCGACTGGGCGACCAACTGCCCCGAGTACAAGGTCACCGCCGTCCAGGTGCTGCCGACGAATGGGCCTCCCGCCGCCCGCGGTTGAGCTGCCGCGGCTCGCGGTCAGCAGCGCGGTCGGCAGGTCGGCGGGCGCCGGCGGCACCCGCTCGCTGCCGGAGGAGGTCGCGATCGCGCTGACCTACAACCGCGCGTCCTACGCGGTGATGATGGCGACGCCGCTCGACATCGAGGATTTCGGCGTCGGCTTCTCGCTCAACGAGGGGATCATCGCCTCGCCCTCGGAGCTCGCCGAGATCGAGGTGGTGGGCGTCGAGCTCGGCATCGAACTGCGCATGACCCTGGCGGGCGAGTCGGCCGAGCGGACCGCCGAGCGCCGACGCCGCCTCGCGGGGCCTGTCGGCTGCGGGCTCTGCGGCGTCGAGCGCCTCGAGGAGGCGCTGCGTCCGCTGCCGCCGGTATCGGCGGCGCTGACGGTGTCACCGGAGGATGTGCGCGCGGCGCTGGCGGAGCTCGCCGCGCTGCAGGCGCTCAACCGCGCGACCCGCGCCGTGCATGCCGCCGGATTCTGGCGGCCGGGCAGGGGCGTCGTCGCCGTGCGCGAGGATGTCGGTCGGCACAACGCGCTCGACAAACTCGCCGGTGCGCTGGCGCGTGCGGGCGAGGCGGCGGCCGAGGGCATGATCGTCATCTCGAGCCGCGTCTCGATCGAGATGGTGCAGAAGGCGGCCATGATGGGTGCGGGCATCCTCGTCGCCGTCTCGGCGCCGACGGCGCTCGCGGTGCGTTCGGCCGACGCCGCGGGGCTGACATTGGTCGCGGTCGCGCGCGAGGACGGGTTCGAGGTGTTCAGCGGGGCGCAGAGGATCAGGACATGAAGACCGAGAAGCTCGTACGGATGGCCAACCAGATCGCCGGGTTCTTCTCCCATGAGGGGCCGGAGCGGGGCGCCGCCAGCACCGCCGACCATCTGAAGAAGTTCTGGGACCCGCGCATGCGCGCCGAGATCGCGGCCGCGGTCGCCGAGGGCCGCGCCACCGGGCTCGATCCGATCGCGCTCGCCGCGGTCAGGGAGATCGCGGCGCCGCGCCCGAACTGAGCGCCTTCAGGATCTCTGCGGTATCGCAGACGCCGACCACGCGATCCCCGTCCGAGACCAGCACCGCTCGCCCCGATGCTTCGCGCAGACGGATGAGGCCCTGCAGGTCCGCGTCCGCCGCGATCACCGGCAGCGTCCCGTCATGCGGCACCGAGGGGTCGAGCGGCCGCATGACCATCCCCGCCGTCAGCGCCGTCAAGGGGTTCATGTGCTGCACGAACTCCGCGACGCGGGGGTCCGCCGGACGCAGCACGATGTCCTGCGGCGTGCCCGTCTGCACGATCCTGCCCTGGTCCATGATCGCGATCCGGTCGCCGATGCGCAGCGCTTCGTCGAGGTCGTGGCTGACGAAGAGGATCGTCTTGCGCACCCGCTCCTGCAGCCGCAGCAGTTCGTCCTGCAGCCGGCCGCGGATCAACGGGTCGAGCGCCGAGAACGGTTCGTCCATCAACAGGATGCCGGCCTCGGTCGCGAAGGCGCGAGCGAGACCCACGCGCTGCTGCATGCCGCCCGACAGCTCGTCGATGCGGCGCTTGCCCCAGTCGGCGAGCCCGACGAGCTCGAGCTTCTCCGCCACGATGCGCGCGCGTCCGGCGCGCGGTTCGCCGCGCAGCTCGAGACCGAGCGCGACGTTGTCCTCGACGCTGCGCCAGGGCAGCAGCGCCGCCTGCTGGAACACCATGCTGATGCGCCGCCGCCGCGCCGCCGACAGCGCTGCGGCGTCGCAGCGCGTGATGTCCACGGCGCCCTCGGCGCCGTCCAGCAGCACCTGACCGCGGGTCGCGCGCGTCAGGCCGTTGGCGGTGCGCAGCAGCGTCGATTTGCCGGAGCCGGAGAGGCCCATGACCACGCAGATCTCGCCGGGGGCGACCGCGAGGTTCGCGTCGCGCACGGCGACCGTCACGCCGCAGTCGGCGGCGACCTGCGCGGTCTCCGTACCGGCGGTCAGCGCGGCGAGGGCGCGGCGCAGGGCCTCGGCGCCTGCTCTGCCGGTCGCACGCGGGTAGATGACATCGACACCGCGGAACTCCAGGGCGGCGCTCATCGGCCCGTCCCCTTGTCGCGCGGCCGGCTCAAGCGGTCGAGCACGATGGCGAGCAGCACGATGGCGATGCCGGCCTCGAAGCCGACATCCACCTGCACGCTGTTGAGCGCGCGCACCACCGGCACGCCGAGCCCGCCGGCGCCGACCAACGCCGCGATCACCACCATCGACAGGCTCAGCATGATGCACTGCGTGATGCCGGCGAAGATCGAGGGCAGGGCGCAGGGCAGCTCGATCTTCCAGAGCCGCTGCCACTTCGTCGCGCCGAAGGCCTCGCCCGCCTCCCGCATCGGACGCGGCACGCCCGTGATGCCGAGGTGCGTCAGGCGCACCGGTGCCGGCAGCGCGAAGATCACCGTGGAGATGAGACCCGGCACGACCCCGAGCCCGAACAGCACCAGCGTCGGGATCAGGTACACGAACGTCGGCAGAGTCTGCATGAGGTCGAGCACAGGGCGCAGCGCCGCGTAGAGCCGTGGTCGGTGCGCCGCGGCGATGCCGAGCGGCACACCGATCGCCGTCGCTGCGAGCGTCGCCACGGTCACCAGGGCGACGGTCTCGACGGTCGCCGCCCAGTAGCCCTGGTTCATGATGAAGAGCAGGGCCGCCACGACGAAGGCGACCAGCGGCACCGAGCGCTGGAGGATCCAGGCGAGCGCCGCCGCCGCCAGCACCAGCAGCCAGGAGGGCAGGGCCTTGAGCAGCGCGTGCACGCCTTCGACGCTGCCGCTCACGACGCGGGAGACGAGATCGAAGAAGGGCTTCCAGTTCTCCTGCGCATGCTGGATGGCGTCGCCGATGACGCGACCGACCGGGATCTTGTGTCCGCCGACGACGCGCTCGAGATCCCACGCCCCGGCTGCCGTGCCGCCCGCGGCCGATCCGGCGAATCCGTCGATGGGCGAGCCGTCCGCCCGCGTCACGCCTTCCAGCAGCGGCGCGAGCGCCTGCGGGTTCGCGCGCAGCCATGCCGCAGCGGACTCCTCAGGCGCGAGCTTGCGGTTGAGGATGCCGTCCATCAGGTCGTTCTCCATCGCGCCGGTGAACGACAGGTTGCGCAGGAAGCGGCCGACATTCGAGCATTCCTGTAGATAGCCCTTGCGCACGACCGTGTGGATGATCGCGCCGCCGAAGTCCGGGCCGAAGGTGTCGTCGCCGCCCGAGAGATAGCGCATGTCGTAGCGCTTGTTCATCGGGTGCGGCTGCCAGCCGAAGAACACGATGGGTTCGCGTGCGTTGTAGGCGCGCTCGACCTGGGCGAGCATGCCCTGTTCGCTGGATTCCACCAGCGTGAAGCCTCCGAGCCCGAAGCGGTCCGCTTCGATGAGCTCGATCATCATCCGGTTGCCGTCGTTGCCGGGCTCGATGCCGTACATCTTGCGCTTCAGGGGTTCGGCGAACTTCGCGATGTCCGCGAAATCGCGCAGCCCCTGCTCGTAGAGGTAAGCCGGCACGGCGAGGGTGTACTTCGCCTCGGTCATGTTGGCGCGCACGACCTCGATCGAGCCGTCGTCGAGGTAGGGCTGGCGATCGGCCTTCTGTGAGGGCATCCAGTTGCCGAGGAAGACATCGATGTCGCGGTTGCGCAGGGAGGCGAAGGTGACGGGCAGCGAGAGCACCGTGACCTTGGGCTCGTAGCCGAGCTGACGCAGCACATGGCTCGCGAAGCCCGTGGTCGCGGTGACATCGGTCCAGCCGATGTCTGACATGCGGACGACGCGGCAGCTCGCGGGCTCGGCGGCGGTGGCCGCGGCCGCCGGCGCGCCGGCGGCGGGGTCCGAGGCCTGACCGGGCGCCGCCACGCAGAGGCTGACCAGCAGCCCGCAGAGCGCGGCAAGAACGCTTGACCGAGGCCGGCGACGCACGGCAACATCGGTTCCGGTTCGCTGCGGATTGAACGGTGATTCAATCATGCGGATTCGACCTCTGAAAAGTTATATAAACTATTGTTTTATATGTCTATCCGCGCAGAGTCCGATCACCGAATCGACACTCCGCGCGCAGCCTCACCAGACCGAGGGTAGCCCCTTTGAACGACAACAGAAACTCCCCCAACGGCGCGCCCAACCGCGGCGGTGACGCCACCCGCCGTCAGCAGCTCATCGAGGTCACCCTCGAAAGTCTGGCAGAAGTGGGTATCCAGGGCACGACTCTCGCACAGATCGCGGGCAAGGCGGATGTCTCGCCGGGGCTGGTGGCGCATTACTTCGTCGACAAGGACGGGCTGCTGCAGGCCGCATTCCGCGAACTGCTGACGCGCCTGCGGGAGCAGACCCGATGGCGGTTGACCGCGGCCGGTAGTCCGCTCGACCGTCTGCGGGCCTACATCGAGGCGAGTCTCTCGCCGGAGTGTCTGCGCTCCGCCGACAGCCGTGCCTGGCTCGCCTATTGGAGCCAGGTGCATTCCTCGCCGGGCATCGCCCGTATCCAGCGCATCTACCAGCGCCGCATCGAGTCCAACCTGCGCGCGGCGCTGCGGCCCCTCGTACCCGAGGTCTCGCTCGCCAGCCACGCCGCCAACATCGCCGCGCTGATCGACGGCGCATGGCTGCAGGCGGCCCTGGCGCCGCGTCCGGCAGGCGACAGCCGCGCGATCTGCGAGCGCGTGCTGTCGATGGTGTACGCCGCGATCGGCCAGTCGGCCGCGGACGCCGCCGCAGTCGGAGCGTCGGCGGCCGCGGGTCCCGGGGCGGTGTCGACCCCGGTGCGCCGCAAAGCCTCGCCCGTGCGCGGCGGTCTGCTCCCGAGCTACAACCCGGCCACCGGCGAACTGCTCGCCGAACTGCCTGTCGCCGGCGCCGAGGAGATCGACGAGGCCGTCCGCCGTGCCCGCGCCGCGCAGCCCGCCTGGGCCGCGCTCAGCGGCACCGAGCGCTCGCGCGTCCTGCGCCGGGTGTCCGACCTGCTGCGCGAGCACAACGACCGGCTCTCGCTCATCGAGATGCGGGACACCGGCAAACCCATCCAGGAGACGAAGGTCGTCGACATCGTCTCGGGCGCGGAGTGCTTCGAGTACTTCGCCTCGATGGCCACCGGCGCCGCGGGCGAGCACATCGACCTCGGCACGGCGGGTTTCGGCTACACGCGGCGCGAGCCGCTCGGCGTGGTGGGCGGCATCGGCGCATGGAACTACCCCATGCAGACCTGCTGCTGGAAGACCGCGCCCGCGCTCGCCTTCGGCAACGCGATGATCTTCAAGCCCGCCGAGCTCACGCCGCTCAGCGCCGCCGAGATGCCCGCCCTCATGAAGGAAGCCGGCGTGCCGGACGGCATCTTCCAGGTGGTGCAGGGTGCCGTCGACACCGGGCGGCTGCTGGTCGGCCATCCCGGCATCGCCAAGGTGTCGCTCACGGGCGCGGTCGAGACGGGCCGCGCGGTGATGGGCGCCGCGGCGCCGACGCTCAAGCATGTCACCCTGGAGCTCGGCGGCAAGTCGCCGCTGATCATCTTCCCCGACGCCGATCTCGACAACGCGGTCTCCGGCGCGCTGCTCGGCAACTTCTACTCGGCGGGCGAGGTGTGCTCGAACGCGACCCGCGTGTTCGTGCACCGCTCGATCAAGCAGGAGTTCCTGAAGCGGCTGCTCGCGCGGGTCGAGAAGATGAAGATCGGCGACCCGGCCGATCCGGCCACGCAGGTCGGCTCGCTCATCTCCGAGGAGCACCTGCGCAAGGTCATGTCCTACATCGAGCGCGGCCAGGCCGAGGGCGCGCGGATGTTGATCGGCGGCAAGCGCCTGACCGAGGGCGCGCTCGCGCGCGGCTTCTTCGTGACGCCGACCGTCTTCGACCAATGCCGCGACGACATGGCCATCGTGCGCGAGGAGATCTTCGGGCCGGTGATGACGGTGCTCGACTTCGACGACGAGGAGGAGGCCATCGGGCGCGCCAACGACACCCACTTCGGGCTCTCGGCGGGCGTGTTCACGCAGGACCTCAACCGCGCGCACCGCGTCATCGGCCAGCTGCAGGCCGGCAGCTGCTGGATCAACCACTACAACATCTGTCCGATGGAGCTGCCCTTCGGCGGCTACAAGCACTCGGGCATCGGCCGCGAGAACGGCCGCATCACGATGGAGTACTACACCCAGCTCAAGAGCGTCTACGTCGCCAAGGGCGGCATCGACTCTCCTTACTGATCGGGTCCGGAGCGGGGATATGGGCGTGACGAAGGACGAGTACGACCACATCATCATCGGCGCCGGCTCGGCCGGCTGCGTGCTGGCCGCGCGCCTGACCGAGGACCCTGCGAACCGGGTGCTGCTGCTCGAGTACGGCGGCTCGGACCGCTCGGTGTTCATCCGCATGCCCTCGGCGCTCGCCATCCCGATGAACCGCAAGCGCTACAACTGGTACTACCACACCGAGCCCGAGCCCGGGCTCGGCGGGCGCAGCCTGCACACGCCGCGCGGCAAGGTGCTCGGCGGCTCGTCCTCGATCAACGGCATGGTGTACATCCGCGGCAACCCCTTCGACTTCGAGCGTTGGCAGGAGGAAGGGGCGCGCGGTTGGGGTTATCCCGATGTGCTGCCGTACTTCAAGCGCGCCGAGACCCGAGACGAGGGCGGCGACGCCTATCGCGGCGACCGCGGCCCGCTGCAGACGCGCTACGGCAGCCTCGAGAACCCGCTGCATGCGGCGTGGCTCGCCGCCGGTGAAGAGGCGGGCTATCCGCTCACGGACGACATCAACGGCTTCCAGCAGGAAGGCTTCGGCCGCTTCGACATGACCGTGGGCCGCGGCCAACGCTGCAGCGCGGCGGTGGCCTACCTGCACCCTGCGCGCTCGCGCCCCAACCTCACGGTGCTGAGCGGTGCGCTCGCGACCCGTATCCTGCTCGAGGGCGGGCGCGCCGTCGGCGTCGAGTTCCATCGCGGCGGTGCGCTGCACACCGTGCGGGCGCGACGCGAGGTCATCGTCAGCGGCGGTCCGATCAACTCACCGCAGCTGCTGAAGCTGTCCGGCATCGGTCCTGCAGCGGAGCTCGAGTCCCACGGCATCGCCGTGCGGCATGCGTTGCCCGGCGTCGGCGAGAACCTGCAGGACCATCTCGAGTTCTATTTCCAGGTCGCTTGCCGCGAGCCGGTGACGCTCTACTCCGTGATGAACCCGATCGCCAAGGGCTGGATCGGCGCGCGTTGGCTTCTGACCCGCACCGGGCTCGGCGCGACCAACCACTTCGAGACCGGCGGGTTCATCCGCAGCCGCGCCGGTGTGCGCTACCCGGACATCCAGTACCACTTCCTGCCGCTCGCGGTCGCGTACGACGGTTCGAGCGGCGCCTCCGAGCACGGTTTCCAGGCGCATGTGGGGCCGATGCGCACCAACAGCCGCGGCTGGGTGCGCCTGCGCTCGGCGGACCCCCGCGATCCGCCGCGCATCCTGTTCAACTATCTGAGCACGCCCGAGGACATGCAGGAGATGCGCGCCTGCGTACGCCTGACGCGCGAGATCTTCGCGCAGCCCGCGTTCGCGCGTTGGCGCGGGCGAGAGATCCAGCCGGGCGAGGGCGTGACGGGCGACGCGGACATCGACGCCTTCGTGCGCCGTCATGTCGAGAGCGCCTACCACCCCTGCGGCACCTGCCGTATGGGCGCCGCCGACGACCCGCTGGCGGTGGTCGACCCGGAGACGCGGGTGCGCGGGCTCGAGGGGCTGCGGGTGGTGGACTCGTCCATCATGCCATCGGTCACCACCGGCAACCTCAACGCACCGACCATCATGCTGGCCGAGAAGGCCGCGGACCATATCCTCGGCCGCCCGATGCTCGAGCGTGCGACGGTCGATTGGTACGAAGCGCCGGATTGGCGCAGCGCGCAGCGCTGAGGCGGATCAGCCCTCGCGGCCGGTGAGATCCTGCGCGGCCTCGGCGAGCCAGCGCTGCAGGTAGTCCGCGAACGAGCGCCAGACCTCGATGTGGAACTCCTGCTCGCCGCGCCGCCAGAGCACGATGTCGGTCTTGTTGAAGAGCGTGCGCGTGCCGCTGCCGACCGGGAAACGGGCCGGGTCGAGGTCGAGGGGGCAGCCGCAGTTGAGCAGGTCCGCGGCGAACGGCGCGGTCAGCCGCAGGCCGACCTGACGCTGCGTCACATCCACCAAAGAATGCGCATGACCGCTGAGGTCGGCCTCGAGCCGCGCGCCGAGCGCCGCGGCGTCGTCCCGCCAGGACAGCAGCAGCCGCTCATCCGGGCCGAGCCAGATCAGGGTCGTGGCATCGTCGCCCGTCGTGCGCCCGGCGGCGTCCGGATCGGGGATGCCGAGCGCCGCCGCGGCGGCCGCGAGCGCCGCAGGGCCGCCCTGAAGCACGAAGCGCGCGGCGACCGCGACCGGCTGCAGCAAGTTCGCCCTCGGTGATGCGGTCGACGGAGCGTTCGGCAGGCGGGTGGAGGTCTCAGACATTCAGCCGCGCTCCCTTCGGGTCGTAGAACACCGGCGCGCAGACCTCGACCGGGATCTCGCCGCCCGGCATGGGCACATGCAGCGTCCGGCCGATGCGGGCGCGTCCGCCTGCGACCACCGCCAACGCGATGGAGCGGCCGAGCGCGGCGCTCATGTAGGACGAGGTGACATGGCCGATGAGCTTCATCGGCGGCGCCTGCCCCGGTACATCGACGATCTGCGCGCCTTCCTCGAGCACCACGCGCGGATCGCGGGTCAGCAGGCCCACGAGCTGCTTGCGGTCCGGCGACAGCATCGAGGGGCGGGCGAGTGCGCGCTTGCCGACGAAGTCCGCCTTGGCCTTGCCGATGGCCCAGGACAAGCCGACATCGTCCGGGGTCACCGTGCCGTCGGTGTCCTGGCCGATGATGATGAAACCCTTCTCGGCACGCAGCACATGCATGGTCTCGGTGCCGTAGGCCGTGAGCCCGTGCGCCTTGCCGGCTTCGCAGATGGCCTCGAGCGCCGCCGCACCGCGATCCGCCGGCACATTGACCTCGAAGCCGAGCTCGCCCGTGAAGCTGACGCGGAACAGCATCATCGGGATGCCGCGCAGCGTGCCATGCACCACCGCCATGTGCGGCAGCGCCGCGGCGGAGATGTCGAGCCCGTCGACGAGCGGCGCCAGGACTTCGCGGGCGCGCGGACCCTGCACCGCGATGACCGCCCATTGCTCGGTGGTGGAGGTGAGCCAGACATCGAGGTCGGTCCACTCGGTCTGCCTGTAGTCCTCCATCATGGCGAGGACGCGGGCCGCGCCGCCGGTGGTGGTCGTGACATGGAAGCGGTCAGGCGCGAGGCGCGCCACTACGCCGTCGTCGTACACGAAGCCATCGTCGCGCAGCAGCACGCCGTACTTGCAGCGGCCGACCGCGAGCTTGGACCAATCGTTCACATAGAGGCGGTCCATGAACGCCGTGGCGCCCGGTCCCGCGACCACGATCTTGCCGAGGGTCGAGGCGTCGAACACGCCGCAGCCCTCGCGCACCGCGCGGCACTCCCGCGCCACCGCCGCATGCATGTCCTCGCCCGCGCGCGGGAAGAAGCGCGCGCGCTTCCACATGCCGACATCCTCGAACACGGCACCTTGCCGTACCGCCCAGGCGTGCATGGGTGTGCGACGCACCGGGTCGAAGGACTCGCCGCGCGCCTGGCCCGCGAAGCTCGCGAAGGTGACGGGCGTGTAGGGCATGCGGAAGGTGGTGAGGCCGACCGCCGGGACGGGCTTGCCCAGCTCGCGTGCGGCGTGGTGCAGCGCGTTGAGGTTCGACATCTTGCCCTGGTCGGTGGCCATGCCGGTCGTCGTGTAGCGCTTGATGTGCTCGATCGACCGGAAGCCCTCGCGCATCGCGAGGTCGAGGTCCTTGAGCATCACATCGTGCTGGAAGTCGACGAAGGCCTTGGGGCCGGGTACCGCCGCCTCGGCGCGTGGCAGGCGGGTGGTCGAAGGCGCTGCCATGTCCTCGGTGGCCTCGAAGCGCAGATCCGCGCCCTCGAAGCCCGCGGCGCGCGCCGCCGCCGCACCTGCCGCAGCGCCGTCCTGCAGCGTCGCTGCGAGCCCGAAGATCCCGCGACAGGCGCCGACCGAGCGCTCGTTCTCCGCGGACTCGCCGGGGATGAAGGCCTGCAGCGTCTCGTCGTATCGCAGCTTGCCGCGCGACTGCGAGAAGAGGTGGACGCTCGGTACATGTCCGCCCGCCACCAACAGCAGGTCGCAGTCGATGGAGCGATGCCCGGTCGGGCGTCCTGACGCATCGAGGCGCGCGATCTCGACCGACGACACATGGTCGTAGCCGCGGGTGCCGAGCACCCGCGCACCGGTCTCGACGGCGATGCCGGCCGCGCGCGCGCGGGCCTGCCACCCGTCCTGCGGCGCGGGCGATGTCGCGGGGCTCAGGTCCACGATCTGCGCGACCGTGGCGCCGGCGGCCTGCATCTCGAGCGCGACGCGGTAGGCGCTGTCGCAGATCGTGGCGATGACCACGCGCCGGCCCGGCAGCACCGCCTGTTCATTGAGGTAACGCAGCGCCGCCCCGGCGAGCATCACGCCCGGACGGTCGTTGCCCGGGAACACGAGCGGCTGCTCGATGGAGCCGGTCGCGAGCACCACCTGTCGCGCGCGCACCTGCCACAGGCGCTCACGCGCGAGACCGGCGGGCGGCGTCGCCAGATGGTCGGTCAGGCGTTCGCTCAAGCCGAGGTGGTTGTGCGGGAAGTAGCCGAACGCGGTGGTGCGGGGCAGCAACCGTACGCGCGGGTTGCGCCGCAGTTCGGCGACCGCAGAGGCCACCCACTCGTCGGCACCCGCCCCGTCGATGCGGGCGGAGCCGTCGGCGAGCAGCGAGCCGCCGAACTCCGGTCGCTCGTCGCAGAGGATGACGCGAGCGCCGCCGCGGGAGGCGGCGAGGGCGGCGGCGAGGCCCGCGGGCCCCGCGCCGACGACCAGCACCTCGCAGTGCGCATGCTGCTGGGCGTAGCGGTCGGGGTCCGCGAGGCGCGGCGCTTCCCCGAGGCCCGCCATGCGACGGATCAGCGGTTCGTAGAGCCTGTGCCAGGCGCTGCGCGGCCACATGAAGGTCTTGTAGTAGAAGCCCGCCGGCAGCAGCGGCGAGAAGAGCTCCGCCATGCGCCCAAGATCGAAGCGCAGGCTCGGCCAACGGTTCTGGCTGACGGCGCAGAGACCGTCGTAGAGCTCGACCTGGGTCGCGCGCAGATTGGGCGTGGATCGGGCGTCGTCGCGGCGTACCGTGACGAGCGCCGAGGGTTCCTCGGGACCCGCCGTCATGATGCCGCGCGGACGGTGGTACTTGAACGAGCGGCCGACGAGGTGCACGCCGTTGGCGAGCAGCGCCGAGGCGAGCGTATCGCCCTGCAGCCCTTCGTAGGTCTTGCCGTCGAAGGTGAAACGGATCCTCCGGTCGCGGGCGACGCGACCGCCGGTGCTGAGGCGTGCGCCGCTCATCGCAGACCCTCGGGCGGCTTCTCGCCGGCCTTGTAGGTGGCGAGGAAGCGGTCGGTGGTGGTGTCCCGCAGCGCGTTGAAGAACCGGCCGCAGCCGCGGGTGTGGCGCCAACGCTCGGCATGCACGCCTTTGGCGTTGGTCCGCAGGTAGAGATAGGCCGCCCAACCGTCATCGCTCACCGCCGACGGATCGGCGGGGCGCGCGATGTGCGCCTCGCCACCGTAGGCGAACTCGAGCTCGGGGCGCTCACCGCAATGGGGGCAACGGATCAGCAGCATGGCGGGCTCAGTGCGCGACGGCCGCGGCGGCGGCCTCGTCGATGAGATGCCCTTCCCGGAAGCGTTCCAGCGTGAAGGGCGCGTTGATGGGATGCGGTTCGTCGTGCGCCAGCGTCCAGGCGAACACATGCGCGGAGCCCGGCGTCGCCTTGAAGCCGCCCGTGCCCCATCCGCAGTTCACATAGAGCCCCGGCACCGGCGTCTTGCCGATGATCGGCGAGCGGTCGGGGGTGACATCGACGATGCCGCCCCAGTTGCGCAGCATCCGCATGCGGCGGAACATCGGGAAGAGCTCGCAGATCGCCTCGAGCGTGTGCATGTTCACATGCAGCGCGCCGCGCTGCGTGTACGAGGTGTAGGCGGCGGTGCCGGCGCCGATCACGAGCTCGCCCTTGTCGGACTGGCTGATGTAGGCGTGGATGCCGTTCGACATCACGACGCAGGGGAACACGGGCTTGATGGGCTCGGAGACGAGCGCCTGCAGCGGGAAGCTCTCGAGCGGCACCCTGACACCGGCCATGCCGAGCACGACGCTGGTGTTGCCGGCCGCCACCACGCCCACCTTGCGCGTACGGATGACGCCGCGCGAGGTCTCGAGCGCCTCGACCGCGCCGCCGGCATCGCGGCGGATGCCGGTGACCTCGCAGTTCTCGATGATGTCGACGCCGAGCGCGTCGGCCGCCCGCGCATAGCCCCAGGCGACGGCGTCGTGGCGCGCGGTGCCGCCGCGGCGCTGCAGCGCGGCGCCGAGCACCGGGTAGCGCAGACCCGGATCGATGTTGAGGGGCGGGCAGTAGGCCTTGGCCTCTTCCGGGGTCAGCCACTCGTTGTCGACGCCGTTGCAGCGGTTGGCGTGGATATGGCGCTGCGCCACCTGCACATCATGGACGGTGTGCGCGAGCATCATCACGCCGCGCGGCGAGAACATGACGTTGTAGTTGAGCGTCTGCGAGAGGTCCTCCCACATCTTGACCGAGTGGTCGTAGAGGCGGGCGCTCTCGTCGAAGAGGTAGTTCGAGCGGATGATGGTGGTGTTGCGGCCGGTGTTGCCGCCGCCGATCCAGCCCTTCTCGACGACCGCGATGCGCGTCAGGCCGTGCTCGGCGGCGAGGTAGTAGGCGGTGCCCAGACCGTGCCCGCCGCCGCCGATGATCACGGCGTCGTACTCGGCCTTCGGTTCGGCACGGCGCCACTGCTCGCGCCAGCCGCGATGCTTGCCGAGGCTCTGCCAGAGCAGCGAAAGGCCTGAGAAACGCTGGCGTGCCATCGTCGCTCCGCGTCAGGCGCGCAGGTCGGCGTTGGTCGGGTCGTAGGGCGACGCGACCACCACCGTGGCGCGCTTGCGCTCGCCCAGGATCTCGATCGAGAGCTCGGTGCCGACCTCGGCGAACTCCGGCTTGATGTAGCCGATGGCGAGGCTCTTCCGCAGCACATGGCCGTAGTAGCCGGCCGTCGCGCGGCCGACCATGCGGCCGTCGGCGGCGAACAGCGGCTCGTTGCCGAGGGGGTCGGCATCGGTGACGCCGTGCACCTCGAGCGTGATGAAGCGGTGCGGGACGCCCTCGGCGAGCTGCTTCTCGAGCGCCGCCTTGCCGATGAAGTCTCCCTTGTTCATGCGCACGAACCGGTCGAGGCTGGCCTCGAAAGGCGTGTAGTCGCGCGTGAGGTCGCTGCCCCACATGCGGTACGACTTCTCCATGCGCAGCGACTCCATGGCGCGCATGCCGGCCATGCCGATGCCGAACTCCTCGCCCGCCTTGAAGAGCGCCTCGAAGAGGTGATGCGCGTACTCGATCGGGAAGTGCAGCTCCCAGCCCAGGGCGCCGACGAAGTTGACGCGCAGCATGTAGACATCGGTCGCCATGCCGACCTCGCCGATCTGGCCGGTGAGCCAGGGGAAGGACGCGTTGTCGAGCGGCGTATCGGTGAGCTTGGCGAGCACATCGCGCGCACGCGGGCCCGCGAGCACGAAGCAGCCGCGCTGCATGGTGATGTTGCTGAGCTGCACCGAGCCGTCCGCCGGCAGGTGCTTCTGCAGGTAGTCGGCGTCGTAGCGTTCGGCGGCGCCGGCGCTCACCACATAGAACTCGTCGGGGCCGAGCTTGGTGATGGTGAACTCGCTGCGGATGCCGCCGCGCTTGGTGAGCGCGTGGCAGAGCGCCATGCGGCCGACCTTGACCGGCACCTTGTTGGCGACGAGGTGGTCGAGCCATGCCTCCGCGCCCGGGCCGCGCACGATGTGCTTGGTGAAGGGGGTGAGGTCGATGACGCCGACCGCGCCCCGCAGGCGACGGCATTCGTTCCCGACATGCTCGAAGTAGTTGCTGCGGCGGAAGCTCCACTTGTCGCGCGGCTCGACGCCCGGCGGCGCGAACCAGTTGGCGCGCTCCCAGCCGTAGCGCTGGCCGAACACCGCGCCCATGCCCTTCAGCTTCTCGTAGATGGGACTGGTCTTCAGCGGACGCGCATCCTCGCGCTCCTCGTCCGGGTAGTGCACGGTGAAGACGTTGCGGTAGGTCTCCTCGTTCTTGGCGACCACGAAACGCTTGCTGGTGTACGGGCCGTAGCGGCGCGGATCCACGGCCAGCATGTCGATGCCGGGCTCGCCCTCGACGATCCACTCGGCGATCTGCCAGCCGGAGCCGCCCGCGGCGGTGATGCCGAAGCTGTGGCCCTCGTTCAGCCAAAGATTGCGTACGCCCCAGGCCGGGCCGATGAGCGGGCTGCCGTCCGGCGTGTAGGAGATGGGGCCGTTGACGATGTCCTTGATGCCGCAGTGTTCGAGCGCCGGGACACGGCGCTGCGCCGCCTCGACATGCGGCAGCAGACGGTCGAGATCGCCCTCGAACAGGTCCTTGCCGAACCACTCGGGCACGCCGTCGGCGAAGCGCGCCGGCGCACCGGCCTCGTAGGGGCCGAGGATCCAGCCCATGCGCTCCTCGCGCAGATAGTAGGACTGGTCGGACTCGCGCAGCACCGCGAGCTCGCGGCCGCCGGCGGCGCGGTAGGCCTTCAGCTCCGGCGACTCTTCGTAGACGATGTACTGGTGCTCGACCGGTATGGCGGGCACGTTGATGCCGAACATGCGACCGGTCTGGCGCGCGTAGTTGCCGGTGGCGCAGACCACATGCTCGGCGATGATCTCACCCTTGTTGGTCTGCAGGCGCCACTCGCCCGACGGCGTACGGCTGACGCCGGTGACCTCGGTCTGCTCGTGGATCTCGGCGCCGCGGGCGCGGGCGCCCTTGCGCAGCGCCATCGTGAGGTCCGCCGGTGCGATGTGGCCGTCGTCGGGGTGGTAGAGGGCGCCGACGATGGGCGGCGTGCCGTCCTTGCCGCCGAGTTCGACCAGCGGCCAGAGCTTCTTGACCTCGTCCGGGCCGATCACCTGGAAGGGCACGCCGATGGTGTTGGCCGTGCCGCAGTACTTCAGGTATTCGTCCATGCGATCGCGGTTGGTCGCGAGGCGCAGGTTGCCGGTGACATGGAAGCTGACATCCTGACCGGTCTCGGCGGGCAGCCGCTTGTAGAGGTCGACCGAATACTTGTGCAGCTGGCCGACCGTGTAGCTCATGTTGAAGAGCGGCAGCAGGCCTGCGGCGTGCCAGGTCGAACCGGCGGTGAGCTCCGAGCGCTCGAGCAGCACGACATCCGACCAACCCTTCAGGGCGAGGTGATAGAGGGTGCTGACGCCGACCGCGCCGCCGCCGATGACCACGACTCTGGCATGTGTTTTCATCCGACGAGTGTAGCCGGGGACATCCGGGCGACCAATCCAAATGCGACGATGGGATGTCCGAATTGGACATCCCGGCCGGACGGCTCCTATACTCCCGCCGCCGTGGAAACCCCGCTCAAGCGCACCTACGCGTTCCTGACGCTCCCGAACTATTCGTTGATCGCGCTCGCCAACGCCATCGAACCGCTGCGCATGGCGAACCGGGTCGCCAACCGCAAGCTGTACGAGTGGCAGATCGTCTCGCTCAAGGGCGACCCGGTGGTCGCGAGCTGCGGCACCCAGATGACGCCGACCGTGGCGCTCGCCGACGCCGCCAAGGCCGACATCCTGTTCGTCTGCGGCGGCATCGATGTGCGCGACACCGTGTCGGCGCAGCTCGCGAAGGCGTTGCGGCGCCGGGCCGAGTCGGGCGGGGCGCTGGGCGCGCTCTGCACCGGCGGTTATGTGCTCGCCCGCGCCGGGCTCCTCAACCGCTACCGCGCCACCATCCACTGGGAGAACGTGCACGCGCTGCGCGAGGAGTTCCCGCTGGTGGAGCTCACGCCGCAGCTGTTCACCATCGACCGCGACCGCTACACCTGTTCGGGCGGCACCGCGCCGCTCGACCTGATGTTGAACCTCATCGACCGGCAGCACGGGCGGCACATCTCGCACCAGGTCTCCGAGCAGTTCGTCATCGCGCGCGTGCGCGACGACCATGACAACCAGTATGTGCCGCTGCGCGCCCAGCTCGGTTTCACGCACCGCAGCCTGATCAAGGTCGCGCAGCTCATGGAAGAGAACATCGAGAGGCCGCTGTCGCTCGACGCCATCGCGCGCGAGACGGGGCTCTCCCGTCGGCAGATCGAACGGCTGTTCCAGCGTTATCTCAACTGCGTGCCGAAGCGGTACTACATGGAGATCCGGCTGCGTCGGGCCCGCGAACTGCTGCTGCAGACGGCGATGCCGATCATGGAGGTGACGGCCTCCTGCGGCTTCCAGTCGCCGCCGCATTTCTCCCGCTGCTACAGGCAGCACTTCGGTCGGCCGCCGAGCGCGGAAAGGCGTCGTCCGGCGTAGTTCCGGCCGATGTCGTGCTCGGGCAAATAGCCGTCGCTAAATGTAAAGTCCCCGGCAGGGGTCACGCTTACCATCCGCCTCAATCAACGGGGCTCCACGAGGGCTGAGATGTCTGACGCACAAGGCGATTTCGATCTGCGGACGTTGGCCGACGACGAGCTGGTCGAGCAGGTGCACGACGACCTCTACAACGGCATGAAGCCGGAGGTGGAGGAGGCGACCCGCATCTTCTTGGAGCGGGGCTGGGGCCCGGACAAGGTCCTCAACGACGCGCTCGTCGAGGGGATGCGCATCGTCGGCATCGACTTCCGCGACGGCATCCTGTTCGTGCCCGAGGTGCTGCTCGCCGCCAACGCCATGAAGGGCGGCATGGAGATCCTGCGGCCGCTCCTCGCCGAGACCGGCGCCGAGCCCATCGGCAAGGTGGTCATCGGCACCGTCAAGGGCGACATCCACGACATCGGCAAGAACCTCGTGGCGATGATGCTCGAGGGCGCCGGTTTCGAGGTCATCGACATCGGCATCAACAACCCGGTCGAGAAGTACCTCGAGGCGCTCGAGCAGCACAAGCCGGACATCCTCGGCATGTCGGCGCTGCTCACGACCACCATGCCCTACATGAAGGTCGTCATCGACACGCTCAAGCAGAAGAACCTGCGCGACGACTACATCGTGCTGGTCGGCGGTGCGCCGCTCAACGAGGAGTTCGGCAAGGCCGTCGGCGCCGATGCCTACTGCCGTGACGCCGCCGTCGCCGTGGAGACCGCCAAGTCGCTGATCGCGGCGAAGCGCGCTGCCGCGCGCGCCCACTAAGCGTCCGCGCGTGGCCCGGGACGGCCGCCAGCTCGTGATCGCTTGCGGCGCGCTCGCCCACGAGATCGCGGCGCTGCGCAGCGCATACCGCTGGCTGACGCTCGACGTCCACTGCCTGCCGCCGGAACTGCACAACCGCCCGGAGCGCATCGCACCGGCGGTCCGCGAGGCGATCGTCACGCACCGCGCGGATTACGACGACATCTTCGTCGCCTACGCCGATTGCGGCACCACGGGCGCGCTCGATGAAGTGCTGCACGAGACGGGCGTCGAGCGCATCGAAGGCGTGCACTGCTACCAGTTCTTCGCCGGTCCCGAGACCTTCGCGGAGCTCTCGGACGCCGAGCCCGGCAGTTTTTTCCTCACCGACTTCCTGGTGCGGCATTTCGACCGTCTGGTGTTCCGCGGCCTCGGCCTGGACCGCCATCCGGAGCTGCAGCCCCAGTATTTCGGCAACTACCGTCGCCTCGTCTATCTCGGTCAGCGTCCGGACGCCGACAGCGCGGCTGCCGCCGCAGCGATCGCGCGGCGGCTCGGTCTCGAGTACCACTTCCGTCACACCGGTTATGGCGGACTGGAATCGAGCCTGCGGCGGTTCGTCGCCAAGCCGTCTTCCGCCACGCCCATCGTCGTACAGGAGTCACCGCACTGATGGCCAGCCTGATCATCATCTCTTGGCGCGACATCCCGTCGCAGGTCGTGGTCAAGCGCGGCCGCGAGACCTCGAAGATCATGCTGTCCGCGCGCTTCCAGGAAGCCGTCGACCGTGCCGCGATGCGCGCAGGCAAGGGCAGCTCCGATGCCTACATCGCCGAGTGGACCCGCAGCGCGCCCACGCCCTGCGGCGAGGACCTGCAGGCCGAGGCCGCGGCGGCGGCAGCCGCCATCGAGGCGCGCTACAGCGACGAGGACCTCGACCGCTTGATCCGTGCCAAGGGCCTCGCGGCACCGCCCGCGGCGTCCGATGCCGCGCCGCCGACGGTCCCCGGCGTCTGACATGTACCGCGTACGCCTCTGGTCGGTGCGGCATGCGCGCGGTCTGAACCGCGTGTACCGCCTGCTGGAGGACATCCTGGCCGCGCTGCGTCCTTTGATGCGGCGGATCGGCGATGAGCGCCTCGAGCGGCCGATGGCGATGCTCGAGCGCGGCACCAAGGGCCTCCTGTTCGACTGCAAGATGTGCGGTCAGTGCGTGCTGAGCTCCACCGGCATGTCCTGTCCCATGAACTGCCCCAAGCAGCTGCGCAACGGTCCCTGCGGCGGCGTGCGCGCCGACGGCAACTGCGAGGTGCTGCCCGACATGAAGTGCGTGTGGGTGGCCGCCTGGGAAGGCAGCCAGCGCATCCCGGGGGGCGTCGAGTCGCTGCAGAAGGTGCAGTTCGCCGTCGACCGGCGCCTCGAAGGGCGTTCGTCGTGGCTGCGCGCGGTGCGGCAGCGCCTCGGCGAGGAGACGGCACGATGAGGTTCGGCGACGAACCCGCGCCGGGCGATCCGCTGCCTGTCCTGCCGGGGCATGTCTCGCCGGGCCGCTTCGAGCGCGTGCTGCGCGCCGGCGCCTTCGCGGTCACCGCGGAGCTCGCGCCGCCGGACTCGGCCAACGCCGAAGATGTGTACGCGCGGGCGCGCATCTTCGACGGCTATGTGGACGCCATCAACGCCACCGACGGCAGCGGCGCCAACTGCCACATGTCGAGCATGGGTGTCTGCTCGTTGCTGACCCGCGCGGGTTACGCACCGATCATGCAGATCTCCTGCCGCGACCGTAACCGCATCGGCATCCAGGGCGATATCCTGGGCGCGGCGGCGATGGGCGTCTGCAACATCCTGTGCCTCACGGGCGACGGCGTGCAGGCGGGTGACCATCCGCAGGCGAAGCCCGTGTTCGACCTCGACAGCCTGTCGCTGCTCGGCATCGCGCGCACCTTGCGCGACGAGCAGCGTTTCCAGAGCGGACGCAAGCTCACCACGGCGCCGCGGGTGTTCCTCGGCGCCGCCGAGAACCCTTCGGCTCTGCCGCACGACTGGCGGGCGATGCGTCTCCTGAAGAAGATCGAGGCCGGCGCGCAGTTCATCCAGACGCAGTACTGCTACGACATGCCGCTGTTGCGGGCGTTCCTGCAGCGCCTCGAGGACCTGGGCGGTCTGGACCGCGTCTTCCTGCTGATCGGCGTGGGCCCGCTGCGCTCCGCCAAGGCCGCCGAGTGGATGAGGCAGAACGTGCCCGGCATCCACATCCCCGATGCGCTCATCGAGCGTCTGCGCGGCGCGCAGGACGCGGCGCGCGAGGGACGCAACATCTGCATCGAGCTCATCCAGGAGGCCCGGGCCATGAAGGGCGTGCACGGGGTGCATGTCATGGCCTACCGCCAGGAAGAGACGGTGGCGGAGATCATCGACCGCTCGGGCGTGCTCGCCGGGCGCGTCCCCTGGTACCCGGGTCGCGACAGCGTGCGCGCCCAAGACACGGACACTCAAGACAAGGTGGCATCATGACCGACACGATCATCAGCTCCGCGACCAAAGAGGTCGTCATCGGTTTCGACCGGCCGTTCGTCATCATCGGCGAGCGCATCAACCCGACGGGGCGCAAGATCCTCGCCGCCGAGATGGCGGCCGGCGACTACACGCGCGTGATCTCGGACGCGCTCGCGCAGGTCGAGGCGGGCGCCCACATGCTCGATGTCAACGCCGGCATCCCTCTCGCCGACGAGCCCGCGATCCTCGCTGAAGCGGTGAAGATCGTGCAGTCGATCACCGATGTGCCGCTGTCCATCGACTCCTCCATCGTCGCGGCCTTGGAATCGGGGCTCTCCGTCTACAAGGGCAAGGCGCTCGTGAACTCGGTGACGGGCGAGGAGGAGCGTCTCGAGCAGGTGCTGCCGTTGGTGAAGAAGTACGGCGCGGCCGTGGTCGCCATCTCGAACGACGAGACCGGCATCTCCGAGGACCCGGATGTGCGCTTCGCCGTGGCCAAGAAGATCGTCGAGCGCGCCGCCGACTACGGCATCCCGCGCAGCGATGTGGTCGTCGACCCGCTCGTCATGCCCATCGGCGCCATCAACCAGGCGGGGGTGCAGGTGATGCGGCTCGTGCGCCGGCTGCGCGACGAACTCAAGGTCAACACAACCTGCGGAGCGTCCAATGTCAGCTTCGGTCTGCCGAACCGCGACGGCATCAACGCCGCCTTCCTGACCATGGCGATCGCCTCGGGGATGACCTCGGCGATCACCAACCCGCTGCACGGCGACACCGTGCGCGCCTGCATGGGCGCTGACGTGATGATGGGTCACGACCCCGACTGCGCACGCTGGATCCGCAAGTTCCGCGAGCCGCCACCGCCGGGGGCGGCGGGCGACAACCCGGCCGCGCGCGGCCGGCGCGAGGGCGGGGCGCGGCGGCGTGCCGCGGCGGGCGGCGAGGGTGCGGGCGGCGGCGGCGGCGCCGGCGGCCCGGTCTGAGGGGACGCATATCTTGAGCCAGACCGACGCATTGGTGGTCTTCCTGCCCGCGGGCAAGCGCGGGCGGTTCGCGCTCGGCACGCCGCTGCTGCAGGCGGCGCGCGAACTCGGCGTGGACATCGACTCGGTCTGCGGCGGTCGCGGCATCTGCGGCCGCTGTCAGGTGGTGGTCGCCGAGGGCGAGTTCGCCAAGCACGGCGTGCGCTCGGGTGCGGGCAGCGTCACCGAAGCGGGCGAGGTCGAGGCGCGCAGCACGCGCCGCAAGGTGCTGAAGCCCGGGCAACGGCTCTCCTGCCAGGCGAAGGTCTGCGCCGATGTGGTGGTCGATGTGCCGCCCGCGAGCCAGGTGCATCGTCAGGTGGTGCGCAAGGCCGCCGAGGTGCGCGAGATCGACCTCAATCCGCTCGTGCGCCTGCATTACGTCGAGGTGCGTGAACCCGACATGCACGATCCGTCGGGTGACCTGCGTCGCCTGCTCGAGGCGCTGGAGCGCGAATGGCAGCTCACGGGGCTCGGCATCGAACTCGACGTGCTGCGCGCGTTGCAGACGACGCTGCGTGCCGGCGCTTGGAAGGTCACGGCCGCGGTGCATGGCGGCAAGCAGATCATCGGCCTGTGGCCGGGCTTCCACGAGCGCGCGCTCGGCATGGCGGTGGATGTCGGCTCGACCACCATCGCCGCGCATCTCTGCGACCTCGCGACCGGGGAGGTCGTCGCATCGTCGGGGATGATGAACCCGCAGATCCGCTTCGGCGAAGATCTCATGAGCCGCGTGTCCTACGCGATGATGAACCCGGGCGGCGCGGAGCAGATGACCGCGGCGGTGCGTGCGGCGTTGAGCGAGCTCGCAGCGGATGTCGCGCGCGAGGCCGGGGCCGAGCCCGAGCACATCCTCGAGCTGACCCTGGTGGGCAACCCGATCATGCATCACCTCGTGCTCGGCCTCGACCCGGTCGAGCTCGGCGGGGCGCCGTTCGCGCTCGCCATCGACCAGGCCATCGAGCAGCCGGCGAGCGCGCTCGGCATCGGCGTCCACCCCAACGCGCGCGTGTATGTGCTGCCCTGCATCGCGGGGCATGTGGGCGCGGACACCGCAGGCGTCATCCTCGCGGAGCGCCCCGACCTCGGCGATCCGGTCACGCTGCTGGTCGATGTCGGCACCAACGCCGAGATCGTGCTCGGCAACCGTGAGCGCCTGCTCGCCTGCTCGAGCCCCACCGGACCCGCCTTCGAGGGCGCGCAGATCAGCTGCGGCCAGCGCGCGGCGCCGGGCGCCATCGAGCGCGTGCGCATCGACCCGGTGACGCTCGAGCCGCGCTTCAAGGTGATCGGTTGCGATCTCTGGTCGGACGACCCGGGCTTCGCCGACGCCACGCAGAAGACCGGCGTCACCGGCATCTGCGGCTCGGGGATCATCGAGGTGATCGCCGAGATGTACCTCGCGGGCGTCATCAACCAGGACGGTGTGGTGGACGGTGCGCTCGCGGCGCGGAGCGACCGCATCATCCCCGCCGACCGTACGTTCTCCTATGTGCTGCACCGCGGCGCGGTGACGCTCGCCATCACCCAGACCGATGTGCGCGCCATCCAGCTCGCCAAGGCGGCGTTGTACGCGGGCGTGCGGCTGCTGATGGAGGAACTGGGCGTGGAACGCGTCGATCGCATCCGTCTCGCGGGCGCGTTCGGCGCCCACATCGACACCAAGTACGCGATGGTGCTCGGCATGATCCCGGATTGCGACCTCACGCAGGTCGCCGCGGCCGGCAACGCCGCGGGCACCGGTGCGCGCATCGCGCTGCTCGACGGCTCCTCGCGCGCCACCATCGAGCAGGTGGTGCGGCGCGTCGAGAAGATCGAGACCGCGATCGAGCCGCGCTTCCAGGCGCATTTCGTCGAGGCCATGGCCATCCCGCACAAGCGCTTCCCGAACCCGGAGCTCTCCAAGGTGGTGACGCTGCCGGCGCCCAAGGAATCCGCCGCGCAGGCCGGTGCGGCCCGCGGTCGGCGCAGCCGGCGCCCGGGAGCAGCGGTGTCCGATGCATCGCCTGCCGCGGAGGGGGAGGCCCCCTGAGCGACGCCATCGCCAGCGCCGCGGGACTTCTGCTCGCGGCGCGGCGCGAGCGTCGGCACCTCGAGCGGCTGCCCGAGGCCTGCCGACCCGCGGACGACGCGGCGGGATATGCGGTCCAAAGACGGGTCATCGCGGCCTTGGGTGACGCCATCGGCGGCTGGAAGATCGGCGCGGGCGGCCCGGACGAGACGCCGCTCTACGCGCCCATCCCCGCTGAGGGGATCCACGCAAGCGGCGTCACGCTGCCGATCTCGGAATTCCCGGGCGCGCTGATCGAGGCGGAGATCGCATTCCGGCTGCGGCGCGATCTGCCGCCGCGGCCCGAGCCCTACGATGCGGCGACGGTCGCTGCGGCCGTGGAGATGCTGCCTGCGCTCGAGATCTATCGCAGCCGGTTCAACGATCCGAACGCGGCGAGCCAGCCCGAGAACCTCGCCGACTGCCTCGCCAATGCGGGGCTCATCACCGGTGACGCCGCATCGCCGACGACGCCGCAGGCCCCGTGTTCCTGGGACATAGACCTCACCATCGACGAGGAGACCCGCGAGGGTCGCGCGCTGCACCACCCGGTCGGCGACCCGCTGCGGCTCGTGGTCTGGTTGGCGAACGCACTCGTCGCCCGCGGCGAGAGGCTGCGCGCCGGACAGGTGGTCACCACCGGTGCGCTGCTGCTCGGTCCGATCGGGCGCAGCGTGCGCGGTCGGTGGCAGGGCCTCGGGTCGGTGTCGGTCCGCTTCGTCTGAAGCAGGGACCGCCGCATGTCCCGCTCCGCTGAGGGAACCTGGGCGGCTGCCGACCGTGCCGGCGGCCTCGCGCGCTTGGAGTCCTTCAAACATCGCATGGGGCGGCGCTACGAGGCGGAACGCAACTTCGATCTTGGACCCGGACGGCACGACAGCGTCTCCACGCTCTCGCCGTGGATCCGCCGCAGGCTGCTGACCGAGGTCGAGGTCGTCGAGGCGGCGATCGCGGCGCACGGTCCGGAGGCCGCGCAGAAGTTCATCGAAGAGGTGTTCTGGCGCGGCTACTTCAAGGGCTGGCTAGAGCGCCGCCCGCAGGTCTGGGCGCGCTACCGCGACGGGCTCGTCGCGGATCTCTACGCCTTGGACGGCGACCCGGCGGAGCGCGCGGCCGTCGCGCGGGCCGAGGCGGGCGAGACCGGCATCGCCTGTTTCGACGCGTGGGCGAGGGAACTCGTGGAGACCGGTTACCTGCACAACCACGCCCGCATGTGGTTCGCCTCCATCTGGATCTTCACGCTGCGGTTGCCATGGCGGCTCGGCGCCGACCTCTTCCTGCGGCACCTGCTCGACGGCGATCCCGCCTCGAACACGCTCGGTTGGCGCTGGGTCGCGGGCCTGCACACCCGCGGCAAGGCCTACCGCGCCCGAGCCGACAACATCGCCACCTTCACCGGCGGCCGCTTCACGCCGCGCGAGGACGAGTTCGACGCGGGCGAGGGCGGGCTGGAAGCCACCGAGCCCGAGGGGTTGCCGCCGCTGCTGCCGCTGCGCGTCGTCGCCGCTCCGCGTGCCGACCTGCCCACCGCACTGCTCATCACCGAAGAGGATTGCCGCCTCGAGGAGTTCCCGGTGTCCACGCTGGATGTGCGCGCCGCAGCCAGCGTGAGCGCGAGCGACCTGCGCTCGCCGCGCCCGGTCGCGGCGGCGGTCGCGCAGTTCGAAGCGGACGCGTTGGCGGACGCCATGGCGCGCATCGCGCCCGCGCTGTCCTGTATCGGGTCTGCGTCGGCTATCGAGCGGCTCGTCGCCGGACGGGCCGGCGCCGAGCGGCCGGAGACGCTCGCGCGCTGGGCGACCGCGCACGGCGTGCGCCAGATCGCAACGCCCTATGTGCCCATCGGACCCTTGCGCGACTGGCTCGACGCGGCAGCGCCGGCGCTGGCGGCCGAAGGCATCGTCCTCGCCGAGTGGCGCCGCTCCTGGGACGAAGCGGTGTGGCCGCACGCCACCGCGGGGTTCTTCAAGGTGAAGCAGCGGATCCCCGACATCCTCCGATCCATCAGATCGGTCTAGTTGCAGGGCGCTGCAAGGCGGCGCTCCAAGGAATTCGATATCCTCCTTCGCCGGGATACGCCATCCGAGAGGGTCAGCCATGTCCATCCGTGTAGCCACGGTCCTCCTTGCGGCCATCCCGTCGATGTGCGCGGCGGCTGCGGGCGATCGTCCGCCCCAACTCGGCGTCGACCCTCTGCCGCAGGTCGTCGCGGCGCTCACCGCTGAGGAGAAGATCGACCTCGTGGTCGGCGTCGGCATGTCGATCGCCGGTCTGCCGCTGCCGCCGGAGATGCAGGGCCCGGCCGACGGGCCGATGGGCCCGCGCGTGCCGGGCGCGGGCGGCATGACGCGCGCCGTGCCGCGGCTCGGCATCCCGTCGATCGTGCTCGCCGATGGCCCCGCAGGGCTGCGCATCAGCCCGCGGCGTGAGGGCGAGACGCGCAGCTTCCATGCGACGGCCTTCCCGGTGGCGACGCTGCTCGCCTCTTCGTGGGATACGGCGCTCGTCGAGCGCGTCGGTGCGGCGATGGGCGCGGAGGCGCGCGACTACGGCATCGATGTGCTGCTCGCGCCGGCGCTCAACCTGCACCGCAACCCGCTCGGCGGTCGCGGCTTCGAGTACTACTCGGAGGATCCGGTGGTGTCCGGGCGGATGGCCGCGGCGGCCATCCGCGGCATCCAGTCCACGGGTGTCGCGGCGACGCCCAAGCATTTCGTCGCCAACGAGCACGAGTGGAACCGCTATACCATCGATGTGCAGGTGGCGGAGCGGCCGCTGCGCGAGCTCTACCTGCGCGCCTTCGAGATCGCCGTGCGCGAGGGCAGGCCGCAAGCGTTGATGACCTCCTACAACCGGCTCAACGGCCTCTACACCTCGCAGGACCCGCGGCTGCTCGACGGCGTGCTGCGCGCCGAGTGGGGCTTCGACGGGGTGGTGATGACCGACTGGTACGCGGGCGACGATCCGCTCGCGCAACTGCGTGCGGGGAACGATCTCTTGATGCCCGGCACGGGCGTGCAGCAGCGCGTGCTGCGCGAGGCGCTCGCACGCGGGACGCTGAAGAGCGCTGAACTCGACCGCAATGTCGCCGAGATCCTGAAGCTCGCGCTGCGTTCACCGGCGTTCCGTGGGGTCCGTGCGACCGATGCGCCCGACCTCGAAGGCCATGCGACGCTTGCCCGCGAGGCCGCGGCGGCCGGCATGGTGCTGCTGCGCAATGTGGGTCCGGCCCTGCCTCTGCGGCGTGGCGGCACGCTCGCGCTGTTCGGCAACGCATCGTACGACGCCATCATCGGCGGCAGCGGCAGCGGTGCCGTCGCTGCCGCCCGTGCGGTGCCGCTTGCGGAAGGGTTGCAGGCCGCCGGCTATCGGGTCGATGCCGCGCTTGCGGCGGACTACCGGACCTTCATCGACGGCACGCGACGCGGTCTGCCGCCGCGGTCACCGCTGTCGCCACCGCAACGCTTCCCCGAGCGTCCGGTGAGCGCCGCGGAGATCGCCTCGGCGGCGCAGCGCGCCGACATCGCCGTGGTCACGATCGGTCGGCGCAGCGGCGAGTTCGCGGACCTCTCGCGCGAGCTCGACTTCGAGCTGCAGGCGGGCGAGCGTGAACTGCTCGAGCGGCTGTCGCGGGCGTTCCGTGGGCGCGGCAAGAAGGTGGTCGTGGTGCTCAACATCGGCAGCGTCATCGAGACGGCGAGCTGGCGCGGCTTCGCGGACGCGATCCTGCTCGCCTGGCAGCCCGGGCAGGAGGGTGGTCACGCGATGGCGGATGTGCTGAGCGGCGCGGTGTCTCCCTCGGGTCGGCTCGCCACCACTTTCCCGCTGCGTTGGGAGGACCTGCCGTCCTCGAAGGGTTTCCCGGGGAGGACGCTGCTCGGACCCGACCCCGCGGCGCGCGGCATCCTGGCGGGCGTCGATCGCCGCGCCGAGGTGCGCTACGACGAAGGTCTCGCGGTCGGCTACCGCCACGAGGCGGAGGTCGCGTATCCGTTCGGCCATGGTCTGTCCTACACGCGGTTCCGTCACGCGCCGCTGCGTGCCGGTCGCATCGCGGACGACGGCAGCCTGCAGGTGTCGGTCACGGTGACGAACATCGGCAGAGCGCCGGGCCATGAGGTGGTGCAGCTCTATGTGTCGCCGCCGGAGGAAGGCGCGGCGTCGGCGTCCGATCCCGGGCGTACGCTGCGGGCGTTCGCCAAGACACCGCTGCTCGCGCCCGGTGCGTCGACGCAGGTGGAGTTCGTGCTCGGCGCGCGCGATCTCGCGGACTTCGAGGCGGGCTGCCGTTGTTGGCGGGTGAGGGCGGGCGACCATGTCGTCCACCTCGGCGCCTCGACGGCCGACATCCGCCTCACATCGCGCGTGACGGTGCCGCGCGAGCGCGTGGTGGAGCGGGTGAGCGCCGACCTCGTCGGCGCCGCGCGCTGATCACCGTCGGCGTCAGGTCCGACGCGATCGGCTCGCACGCGGGCCTGCGCCCGAGGCCGATCCTGCCGCGCGGTCGAGGTTGCCGCCGAGCTGTGCGCGCGCGCCGGTGCTGATCTGGCCGAGCGCGGCTTCCAGGGCGGCGGCGTCCGGGCGGGGGCCCGCGACATGCGCATCGAGCGCCTTGCGCATCGCCGCGAGGTGCTCCGGCGAGGTGCCGCAGCAACCGCCGATGATGCGCGCGCCGGCGTCGATAGCGAGGTGCACATAGCTCGCCATGAGGTCAGGTGTGCCGTCGTAGCGGATCGCGCCGTCGACCCACTGCGGGATGCCGCAGTTGGCCTTGGCGACCAGCACCATGTCCGGGTCGGCAGCGGTGCTCAGGTTCAGGATGGAGGCCACGAGCTCCGCCGGGCCCACGCCGCAGTTGCTGCCGCAGGCGGCGAGATGCCGCTCACGCGCGATGCCCGCGAGCTCGGCGGGTGTCAGCGACATCATCGTGCGGCCGTTGGTGTCGAAGGACAGCGTGCTGACCACGGGGAGCCCCGCGGTGCGGGCGCCTTCGATGGCGGCTTCGACCTCCTCGCGGGAGGACAGGGTCTCGATCCACAGCACATCGGCCCCGCCCTCGGCGAGCGCGGCGGCCTGTTCGGCGAAGGCGGCGCGGGCATCGGCCGACGACACGAGGCCGAGCGGCTCGAGGATCTCGCCGGTCGGGCCCATGCTGCCTGCGACGATCACATCGCGACCGGACGCGTCGGCCACCGAACGCGCGAGCTGCGCCGCGGCGCGGTTGAGCTCACGGACGCGGTCCTCGGCCTTGTGCAGCTTCAGTCGGTAACGGGTGCCGCCGAAGGTGTTGGTGAGGATGATGTCCGCCCCGGCGTCGACGAAGCGCTGGTGCAGCAGTTTGATGCGGTCCGGGTGGTCGACGTTCCAGAGCTCGGGCGCGTCGCCCGAGACGAGGCCCATCTCGAACAGGTTGCTGCCCGTGGCGCCGTCGGCGAGCAGGTAGGGGCGGCGCGAAAGAAGGTCGGCGAATCGGGTGGTCATCGAGTCATCCTTGAGTCGGTGGGCGCTATCGTAGCGGAATGCGGTCTATCGCGCCGGGCCGCCGCTCTCGTATCCTTGGGGTCCCGCCGATTTCGGAGACCGCCGATGCCCCGCGCCACCGATGCCCGACTCTGGGTGCTTGCGTTGTCCTTCGCTGCGCCGTTCGCGCAGGCCCAAGGGGCTGCGACAGCCCCGGCTGCCGCGGCGCCGCGGTCGGTGGTGGTCGTGCAGGCCGCCCGTGTGCTCGCGGAGCCCGGCAAGGCGCCGCGCGGCGCGACCACCCTCGTCATCCAGGACGGCCGCATCGCCGCGCTGCTCGACGGCCGTCAACCCGGGCCGGCCGGCGCCCGCATCATCGACCTCGGCGACCGCTTCGTGCTGCCGGGGCTGATCGACAGCCATGTGCACCTCGATTCCGATGCCGGTGGTCAGGCCGCGCTGCTCGAGGGTGTGACCTCAAGTCCGGGTCTCGATGCGCTGCGCGCGCAGTGGAACGGCATGAAGACGCTGCGCGCGGGCTTCACCACGGTGCGCAACCTCGGTGACGCCAACGGCGCGACGCTCGCGCTGCGCGATGCGGTCGAGAACGGCTGGGTGATGGGCCCGCGCATCATCGATGCGGGTCGCTCGATCTCGGTCACCTCCGGCCACATGGACGGCACGCTGAGCGTCGCCGAGAACCTGCATCCCGGCATCACGCAGGACAACATCTGCGACGGCGCCGACAGCTGCCGCGAGGCGGTCCGGCTGCAGGTGCGCCGCGGCGTCGATGTCATCAAGATCGCGACCACGGGCGGCGTCAACAGCCGCATCGGCGCGGGTCTCGGCCAGCAGATGTTCGCCGACGAAGCGAAGGCCGTCGTCGAGACCGCGCACCTGCACGGCAAGAAGGTCGCGGTGCACGCGCACGGCACGGAGGGCATCAATGTCGCGCTCGCCGCCGGAGCCGACTCGATCGAGCACGGCACCATGCCCAACGACGAGACGCTGCGGCTCTTCAAGCAGGGCGGGGCGTTCTATGTGCCGACGCTCTCGACCGTCAACGGCTACCGTGAGCGTCTGGCGAAGGATCCGAACGCCTATCCGCCGGCGGTGCTGGAGAAGGTCATGTGGCGGCTGGATGTCACCGGTAAAGCGTTGGAACGCGCCGTCCCCGCTGGCGTGAAGATCGCGTTCGGCACGGATGCCGGCGTCTCCAAGCATGGCCGCAACGCCGACGAGTTCGAGCTCATGGTGCAGCACGGCATGACGCCGGCCACGGCCATCGCTGCCGCGACGGTGAACGCCGCGGAGCTGCTCGGCATCGGCAAGGAGGTCGGGGCGCTGCGCCCCGGGATGGCGGCGGACCTGATCGCGGTGTCAGGCGACCCGCTCAAGGACGTGACGGTCCTCAAGAAGGTCGAGTTCGTGATGAAGGGCGGCCGGGTGGTACCGCTCAGCGACTGATGGCGTGATGCAGCCAGCCCTCGAGATGCTCCGTCATCGAGGAGGGCGCCATCAGCAGCCAGCCGTCGTCCATCGAGGCGATGAACACCGGCACCTGGGCGATGAGCGTGACGGTCGCCCGCCCGGTAGGGAAGGCTGCTGGGTCGAGGTCCAGACGGCAACCGGCGGACAACCGAGCGCGCGCCTGCGGGCCGGAGATGCGCCACGCGCTGCGCGCGGCGGAGAGGTCGGTGACCGCGCCTGTCCCGGCGATCGCGGTCTCACAGAGCGCCGCAAGCGTCCCGACGGGCGCAGCGGCCGACGGCTCGGTCGCGAGCAGCCAGCGCCCGGGGCGCACGGAGCACGCGAGCCGTCCTGATGCCGACCACAGATGGCCGAACGCGGGCAACTCCCAGCCGAGGGTCTGCAGACGGTCGGCGAACGCCGCTTCGGTGCCGCGCCAAGGCGCGACCTGGACGAGGTCGTACCGCAGGCGTTCAGGCGCGGACACGGGCGTTCTCCGGGTCGAACCAGTGGGGGGTGATGATCTCGACCTCGACCGACTCACCATGCAGCGGGGAGACCGCGAGCAGCCGTGAACCGATGCGCTGGCGGCCACCGGCGAGCAGGCCGAGACCGACCCAGCCCTCGACCAGCACCGACGGCGTGCACGAGGTCACATCGCCGATGTTCTCCTTGGGGGCGGCCGGGTCGACGAGGATCGCGCCGGCGATGAGCTTCGCGCGGGTGCTCGTCGGGCGCAGACCGACCAGCTGCCGTCGCGTCGGCGAGGTCAGCCCAGGGCGTCGGGCGAGCACGCGACCCACATGGTCCCCGTCCGCTTTGAGCATGCGCTCGAAGCCGAGGTCATGCGCGGTGGTGTTGCCGTCGAGCTCGGCGGTGGTCACATGTCCCTTCTCGACGCGCAGCGTGTTGAGCGCATCCACGCCGTAGGGCAGCACGCCGAGCGGCCGTCCGGCCTCGAGCAGCGCGTTCCACACCTCGTCGGCGCGGTCGGTGGGCACCGCGACCTCGTAGGCGAGCTCACCGGAGAACGAGATGCGGAACAGGCGTCCGCGCACGCCGGCGATGTGGGCGGGCAGGGCGGCCATGAACGGCACCGCGGTGTTCGACAGATCCTGCCCCGGCATCACCCGCTGCAGCAGGTCGCGCGCGCGCGGCCCGGCGATCGAGAACTGCGCCCATTGGTCGGTGACATCGGTGAGCTGCACATCCCACTCCGGATGCACGATCTGCGACTGGAACTCGAGGTGCTCGAGCACGGCCGTGTGGTTGGCGGTGGTGGTGGTGAGGAGGAAGTGCCTGTCGCCGAGCCGCGAAGTGGTGCCGTCGTCGAGCAGGCAGCCGTCCTCGCGCAGCATGATGCCGTAGCGCGCCTTGCCCACGGCGAGCGTCGAGAAGCGGTTGGCGTAGATGTAGTCCAGGAACCGCGCGGCGTCGGGACCCTGCACATCGACCTTGCCGAGGCTCGAGGCATCGCCGACGCCCACGGCCTCGCGTACGGCGCGCGACTCGCGCAGCACCGGCTCCCAACCGGGGGTCTGCGAATAGACGAGCGGGCGCAACCAGAGCCCCGCCGGCACGAAGGTCGCACCGAGCGCGACATGCGAGGCGTGCGCCGGGAACCTGCGGACCGGGCGCAGCTGCTCCCCGACCTCGCCCCCGGCGAACGCGCCGAAGGTGGTCGGATGGATGTAGGGGCGCGGCGTCGGCAGGCCGACCTCGGGCAGGGTCTGGCCCCGGGCGGCAGCCAGCACCGCAGCGCCCAGCAGCCCGCCGATACGGCCCTGATCGGTCGCCATGCCATGCGTGGAGTAGCGCTTGGCGTGCTCGATATGGGTGTAGCCCTCGCGGTGCGCCTGGCGGATGTCTTCGACGGTGACATCGTGCTGCAGGTCGACGAAGGCCTTGCCGCGGCCCGGCACTTCCCACAGGGCCTGCAGCGCCGTGGTCTCCGGGTCGGCCGGGCAGGCCAGAGTCGCCGCGCCAACGGTCGCGATCGCCGACGCGCCGATCCCGAGCGCGGCCGCGATGCGGGCGGCGGCGGCCTCGCCGTCATGCGCCGCGGCGGCGAGTCCGAACGACCCTGCGACCGCGCCGGCCGTCGTGCCGAGGCGGTCCGGCAAGGACGCGGCGAACGCCGCGAGATCTTCGCGCCACTGCAGCGCACCGCCCGCCTGCGTGGCGAGCGCCGATTCGGGTTGATGGCCACCGGAGAGCAGCACGCCGTCGGTGTCGAGGTTGGCGAGGGGGCGTCCGTCGCGGTGCGTGACCTGCACGCTGCGCACTTCGCGTCGCCCCTGGATGGCGGTGATCACCGCACCGGCGTGGACCGTGATGCCGAGCGCCGCGGCGCGCACGGCGGCGGCGGAGGTCGGTCGTGGATCGACGATGGCCGCGATGCGCACGCCCGCCTCATGCAGCGCGATGGCGCTCTCATAGGCCCAGTCGTTGTTCGCGAACAGCACCGGACGCTCGGCGACGGCGACGCCGTAGCGGCGCAGATAGGCGAGGGCGGCGCCGGCCTGCATCACCCCCGGTCGGTCGTTCCCTTCGCAGGCGATCCAGCGCTCGTTGGCGCCGGTCGCGAGCAGCACGCGTCGGGTGCGGATGACACGCAAGCGTTCGGACGACCGCCGCGCCGCATCGCCGCCGCCCGCCGGAGGCAGCGTCTCGACCGCGGCGAAGACGCCATGGTCGTAGGCGGCGACGACCTGGGTGCGGGTCAGGATCCGCAGGCGCGAGTCGGTCGAGATATCTTTGAGGGCGCCGGCGCGCCACGCCGCCCAGCGCGGGTCGAGCAGCGTGCCGCCGCCTGTGACGACATCGCGCTCGAGCAGCATGACGCGCGCCCCGGAGCCGACGAGGCGCCGCGCTGCGGCGAGACCCGCGGCGCCGGCGCCGATGATCAACACATCGGTGTGGTCGTGCACGGCCTCTTCGGTGACGGGGTCGGCGGGGTCCTCACCGCGCGCCGAGCGGTCGAGCACGCCGAGCCCGGCGGCGCGGCGGATCGCCGGTTCGAAGATGCGTTCCCAGGCCCAGGCCGGCCGCATGAAGGTCTTGTAGTAGAAACCCGCGCTGAAGAGCGGCGCGAACAGGCCGTTGACGGCCATCAGATCGAACGACAACGAGGGCCAACGGTTCTGGCTGACGACGCGCAACCCTTCGGTGACCTCGACGATGGTCGCCGGTCTGTTGGGGGCGGGGCCGTCGGCGCGCTGGATGTCGACGAGCGCGCAGGGTTCCTCGTGGCCCGCCGTGACGATGCCACGGGGTCGGTGGTACTTGAAGCTGCGGCCGACGAGCCGCACGCCGTCGGCGAGCAGCGCGGAGGCGACGGTGTCCCCGGCGAGACCGCGCACCCGGCGACCATCGAACTCGAACTCCACCGGACGCGTGGCGTCGGTGAGCAGGCCGGTGGTGATGCGACGCGGGCCGCTCATCGATCGACCATCCCGTGGGGCGGGGTCAGCGTATCGGTCGCGGTGCCGACCGCGTGGATGGTGTGCGTGACCGTGTGACGCCAGAGCTGCAGGTATTGACGGCAACCCGCTGCGTGATACCACCATTCGTGATGCCAGCCGCGCGGGTTGTCGCGCTCGTAGACATACGCCACGAAGGCGGTCGCGTCGGCGTCGGCGGGAGGACGCCGCACGCTCGCATCGCCGCGGTAGCGGAACTCGACCTCGTCGCGCACGCCGCAATGCGGGCAGGTGATCCTCAGCATCGCGCCGGCCTCAGTGCGCCCACGGGAAGGGTCCCGTGCCCGGCTCGTCCACGGTGCGTCCCTCGGCGAAGCGGGCGAGGTCCATGTGGGTCGTGAGCGGATGCGGTTCACCGTGCGCGATGAGGTGCGCTGCGGTGTAGCCGCCCGCCGGGATCGCCTTGAACCCGCCGTAGCACCAGCCGCCGTTCATCACGAGCCCGTCGATCGGGAGCTTCGAGATGATGGGCGTGCCGTCCATGGTCATGTCCATGACGCCTGCCCATTGGCGCAGGATGCGCAGCCGGGCGAGCGCGGGCAGCATCGCCACGCCCTCGGCGGCGACCTCCTGCGCGATCCACTGCGTGCCGCGTTGGGCGTAGGTGTTGTGCGCGTCGATGGCGCCGCCGAACACCATGCCGCCCTTGTCCGACTGACTGATGTAGAAGTGCCCGGCGCCGAACATCAGCACCACATCGAGGAAGGGCTTGATGGACTCGCTGACGAAGGCCTGCAGCGCGTGGGTCTCGATGGGCAGGCGGATCCCCGCCATCCCGGCCAGATGCGAGGAGTGTCCGGCCACCGCGAGGCAGACCGTGCCCGCGCCGATGAAGCCGCGCGTGGTCTCGACGCCGGTCACGCGCCCGTTGGCCTGACGCAGCCCGGTGACCTCGCAGTGCTCGATGATGTCGACACCGGCCTCGGAGGCGCCCCGGGCGTAGCCCCAGGCGACGGCGTCATGCCGCACCGTGCCGCCGCGGGGCTGCATGAACGCGCCCATGATCGGGAAGCGGCCGCCGTCGAGCGCGATGGCGGGGATCAGCGACTTGAGCGCGGCGCGGTCGAGTTCGACGCAATCCGTTCCGAGGAGGCGCATGTCGTTCGCACGGCGCGTCATGTGGTCGCGCTGACCGTCGGTGTGGTAGGTGTAGACGACGCCGCGCTGGCTCACCATCGCGTTGAAGTTCAGCTCCTGCTCGAGACCCTCCCAGAGCCGCAGCGAGTGCTCGTAGAACCGGATGTTCTCCGGCCGGTAGTAGGTCGAGCGGATGATCGTCGTGTTGCGCCCGACATTGCCCAAGCCGATCGGGCCTTTCTCGACCACCGCGACATCGGTGATGCCGAAGTGGTTCGCGAGGTAGTAGGCCGTGGCGAGACCATGACCGCCGCCGCCGACGATGACGACCTGGTACTCCTTGCGGGGCTCGGCCTTGCGCCAGGCGCGGCGCCAGCCTTGGTGGCCGCCGAGGGCCTCGCGCAGCAGGCGCAGCGCCGAATAGCGACCGCTGGCGCGGAAAGCGTGAGGTCGGTGGGCGTCAGCGGGGCGGGGCGGAACACTCATGGGGCGGCGACGAGTGTACGACCCGTACGCCCGGGGCGGCAATCGTCCCGCCGCTCATCCCGCCTTGTGGTTCGCGGGCTCCCGCCACTGCGATTCCTCGGTGACCGCCGTGGTCTCCGGCTGCGCCTTGATGAAGGGTCCGCGCTGCTCGCGAGGCACCGGGGCCCTGCGCGAGCGACGCCAGAGGCAGAACACCGCCAGCAGCGCGGCGATGACCGCGAGGACGCCGAAGTACGCCTGCGCGCCCTGACCGTCCATGAGCACACCGCCGACGATCGGGCCGATGACCGCCGCGGCGCCGTTGAGCATCAGCAACGCGCTGCTGGCCGCCACCATCTCCGAGGTCTCGAGACGGTCGTTGACATGCGAGACGCCGAGTGAATAGACCGACAGCACGAGTCCGCTGATGAGCGATGCGACCGCCAACAGCGCCGCGCCGGGCGCGTCCTGCCACAACGCGAGCCAACAGCCGAGCGCCGCGGCCGACGCGGACACGCCGGCGATCACCGCACGCCGCTCGAGCCGGTCCGCCAGCATGCCGACCGGGTACTGCGTCAGCACGCCGGCCAGGATGCTGCCCGCCATGAACACGGCGATCGCAGCGTCGTCCATGCCGCTCAGCCGTGCGTAGACCGGGCCCAGCGAGAACACGATGGAGCTCATGAGCCCCGACATGATCACCGCGACCACGCCGAGCGGTGAGCGGCGGTAGAGGTCGCGGAAGCGCACGCCGCGCGGCGTATCGACCGCCGGTGCGCCGTGCGCCGACAGCACGAGCGGCACGATCGCGAGGCAGATGAGCGCGGCGACGAGCATGAAGGGCGTGTCGCTGCCCGGATCGGACACCAGCAGCAGGAACTGCGCCGCGCCGAGCCCGCCGTACAGCACCACCATGTAGAGCGCGAGCAGTCGGGAGCGGGTCTCCTGCGTGGCGCGGTCGTTGAGCCAGCTCTCGGCGACGACGTAGATGCCGGCGAGGCAGAGCCCGGTGACGAGACGCATCGCGCCCCAGACCACGGGCGTGACGAAGACGGCTTGGACCAGCGTGGAGGCGGCAGCCACCGCCGCGAACGCAGAGAACACCCGCACATGGCCGACGCCGCGGATCATCCGGGGCGCGAGCGAAGTGCCGACCAGGAAGCCCACGTAGTAGCAGGACATCACGATGCCGATGGCCGAGGTGGCGAAGCCCTCGGACTGCGCGCGCACGCCGAGCAGGGTGGACTGCAGGCCGGCGCCCAGCATCAGGATGCCCATGCCGAGCAGCAGCGGCCAGGTGCTGGCGAACAGGCTTGCCGGCATGGGGATCGGTCCTTGCGGGGACGGGGAGGGGCGCGGATTATAGCCGCGGGACCGTGTCAGGCGTGGGTGTAGTCCGATGATGAAGGCATCTTTCCTGCGATGGCCCCTCGGCCTTTCGGCGGCGCTGCTCTTCGCCGCGTTCCATGTCGTGTCGTCATCGTCCCTCGCCGCGTCGCAGACAGGACGAGCGATGTCGCCTCGGGTGTCGGTCAACGGCGAGATGCTGGTCGGCGCCTCGTCGCCGATGCCCGGGGTCGACGCCTACCTCGGCATCCCGTTCGCCGAACCGCCCACCGGCGCGCTGCGTTGGCGTGCGCCCGTGGACTTCGTGGGCCGGGGCGTCACCCGTACGGCCACGGCCTTCGCGCCCGCCTGCATGCAGAGCATGCGCATCCTCGACTGGTACCGCGGCATGGCGGAGCGTTTCGGCGCCGAGCGCTCGGTGTTCCCCGACCTCGCGGTCAGCGAGGACTGCCTCTATCTCAATGTCTGGGCGCCGCGGCAGCGCGGCGACGGGCCGCTGCCGGTGATGGTGTTCTTCCACGGCGGCAGCAACCGCAGCGGTTGGTCCTACGAGCCCAATTACCACGGCCATCGTCTGGCGGCCGAAGGCGCTGTCGTGGTCACCATCGCCTATCGCCTCGGGGTGTTCGGGTTCTTCTCGCACCCGCAGCTCGCGGGCGAGCCTGGCGCACAGGCGAACTTCGGTCTCTGGGATCAGCTCGCCGCATTGCGCTGGGTGCAACGCCACATCGGCGCCTTCGGCGGCGACCCCGGCCGCGTGACGCTGTTCGGCGAGTCGGCGGGTGGCGGCGACATCGCGGCGCTGATGCTCTCGCCTGCGGCGCGCGGGCTCATGCACCGGGCCATCATCCAGAGCGGCGGCGATTTCGGCTGGCCGGGCATCCGCACGCTCGCCGCCGAGCAGGCGCGCGGGCTCGAACTCGCGCGCGCCTTCGACGCGGACCGTCCGCCCGACATCGAGGCGCTGCGGCGCGTCGATGCGGCGCGGTTGCTCGAGGTCGGCGAGCGGGTGTTCAGCAAGCACTACCACGCCCCGGTGGTCGACGGCGTGATCGTGCAGGGCCAACTGCGCGAGCAGCTCGCCGCGGGAGACTGGCCGCTGCAGCAGCTCGTGATCGGCACCAACGCCGACGAGTACTACTCGGCGGCCCAGCGCGGCGCGGGCGATGCCGCCATCGACGCCGCGGTGGCGGCGGCCGATGTCCTCAAGACCCCGGAGGCCCGCGCGGCGCTCCGCTCGACGCCCGACGCGGCGGACGCCATCGACCGGCTCGCCACCGCCGATTCCATGCTCTGTCCGGCGCAGCTGCTGGCGACGGAGGTCGCGCGTGCGCAGCGTCCGGTCTGGATGTATCTCTTCGCGCGGGTGCGCGAGGGCAGGGCGGCGGCGGACCTGCGCGCGTATCACGGCGCGGAGCTGCCCTATGTCTTCGGTACGCACGATGCGTGGCTGCCGACCTCGGCCGCTGATGAACGGCTGACCCGCGAGATGATGCGCGCATGGGTGCGGTTCGCGGCTACCGGTTCGCCCGATGCATCGGGCGCGCCGCAGGTCGCGGGGGCCGAGCCGAGCTGGTGGCCCTACGGCAGCGCCGTGCTGCGCAGGGTGATGCGGTTCGATGCGGAGCCGATGCCGGTCGAGTCCCCCGAAAAGGAGCTCTGCGGCATCTACCGTCAGCGCGTGGCCGCGAGCGCCTCGCAGAACTGACGGATGCGGCGGCAGGCCTCGACGATGAGCGCCTCATCGATGGCGAAGCTCAGGCGTACGAAGCCGCGGGCCTGTTCGCCGAAAGCGAGGCCATCCATCACCGCGACGCCGTGCGACCGGAACAGCCGCTCGGTGAACGCCGTGCTGTCGAGACCGGTACCGCGGATGTCGAGCAGCAGGAACATGCCTGCTTGGGGGGCGAGGACGGTCGTGCCGGGCACGCCCTGCAGTTGCCCGACCATGAGCTGCGCGCGCAGCGTGCAATAGTCGCGGGTCTTGCGCTCCGACTCTTCGGTCATGTCGAGCGCGACGAGCGCCGCCTCCTGGATGAATCCCGGAAGTCCGTACAGCATGCTGATCAGCAGGTTCTCGGCGTGGTCCATCAGCGTCTTGGGACCGACCATCCAGCCGGCGCGCCAGCCGCACATCGCGTGGGTCTTCGAGAGGCTGCCGAGGGTGATCACCCGCTCCGGCATCGTCTCCGCGAGGCCCGGCACCCGACCGTTCGGCGCGAGGCCGGCGTAGACCTCGTCGGCGACGATCCACAGGTCGTGCCGATGCGCGATGTCGCCGATCGCAGCCCATTCCTCGGCTGAGAGGATGATGCCGGTGGGATTGCCGGGGTTCGCGAGGAACAGCGCGCGCGAACGCGGCGTGACCGCGGCCTCGAGGTCCCCGGGGTCGAGCCGGAAGCCGTTCTCCGCGCGCAGCGGCACCGGCACCAGATGCGCGCCCGATGATTTGAGCGTCCCGGGATAGGTGGCGTAGAACGGGTCGAAGGTCAGCACCTCGTCCCCCTCGCCGCTGATGCACATCGCTGCGGTGAGCAGCGCGTTCTGGGCGCCGGCGGTGACGACGCCCTCGTCCTCGCCCACCTTCTGTCCCGAGCGCCGCTCGTGCAGCTGCGCGATGGCGCGTCGCAGCGTCTCGCGGCCCCGGGCGGTGGTGTAATGGGTGTCTTCGGCGCGCAGCGCGGCGATCGCGCGGTCGACGACCGGGGTCGGGGTCGACAAAGCCGGGTCGCCGATGCTTAAAATGATGACGTCTTCGCCCCGGTCCTGGGCGGCCTGCGCCGCGTAGTGGGTGCGCCAAGCGTCCGCGCCGTCCCCTGCGATGCGCGTCACCAATTGCGAGAATTTCACGACGATGAGCCTAGCAGCAAGACCCCTCGGATGTCACATCGTGGACCTGCTGGCCGCCAACGGCATCGACACCGTGTTCGGCATCCCGGGCGTGCACAACCTCGCGCTCTACCGCGGGCTCGACCGCCGGCGCGAGATGCGCCATGTGCTCACGCGGCACGAGCAGGGCGCAGCTTTCGCCGCCGACGGCCATGCACGCATGACCGGTCGCGCGGCGGCGGCCTTCGTCATCTCCGGACCCGGCGTCACCAACGCGCTCACCGCCGTGGCGCAGGCGCGGTCGGATTCGGTGCCGCTGATCATCGTGGCGAGCACGCCGGCCGGCGATTCGCTCGGCCGCGGCTGGGGTCTGCTGCATGAACTCAAAGACCAGCACGGCGTGATGGATGCCGTGCTCGATCTCACCTGCACCGCGCGCTGCGCCGAGGACGCGCAGACCTTCCTGCGCCGCGTGTTCGAGGAGTACGCGGCCGGGCGCACGCGTCCCGCCTATCTCGGCGTACCGCTCGATCTGCTCGCCGCGGACACGACGCTGCCGGTCGAGGTGTTCGCGGCGCCCGAGGGATCGCTGGCAGCGGCCAGACCCGAGGCATCGGCAGAGCAGGTGAGGCGCGTGGCCGGGCTGCTGTCCGGCGCCCGGCGTCCCATGGTCATCGCCGGCGGCGGCGCACGCGGCGCGGCTGCAGTGCTGCGCGAAGTCGTCGAACGCCTCGACGCTTATCTCGTCACCACCGCCGCGGGCAAGGGGGTCCTGCCCGAATCGCATCCCGCCAATCTCGGCTGTTCGCTGCCGTATGCGCCGACGCAGCGGTTGATCGCGGAGGCCGATGTGGTGCTCGCGGTGGGGACGGGGCTCTCGGAGACCGACATCTACACCGCGGACCGCCAGGCCGTCGCCGGGCGGTTGGTGCGGGTCGATATCCGTGAACTCGCCGATGAGCGCCATCCGGCTGCGGAGTCGGTGTGCAGCGATGCCGCATCGTTCGTGCGGGCGCTCGCCGCGGCCTTGGCCGCGAGCGGACCGTCACGCAGCGGCTGGCGCACGACGGCGGGCGAGGCGGCGCAGCACCGCGCGGCGATCGAGGCGGCGTTCGATGCGCCGTCACGGGTGCTGGCGCGCGGGCTCGCCGCGATCCGCGCTGCGCTGCCTGCCGACGCCGTGGTGTTCTCCGACATGACGCAGATCGCCTACCTCGGCAACTACGCGTTCCCGATGGACATCCCCGGGGCTTGGCACCATCCGTCGGGCTACGGCACGCTCGGTTTCGCGATGCCCGCGGCGCTCGGCGCCAAGATCGCGGCACCGCACCGTCCGGTGTTGGCGTTGCACGGCGACTATGGGCTGCAGTTCACGATCCAGGAACTCGGCACCGCGGTCGAGGCGGGCGTCAGCCTGCCGATCGTGGTGTGGAACAACGCCGCGCTCGGTCAGATCCGCGACGACATGATCGCTTCGGGCATCGCGCCGATCGGCGTCATCGCCCGCAATCCGGATTTCGTCGCACTGGCCGAGGCCTGGGGCGCGCGGGGCGTCCGGGTCGGCGACGGGTCGGCGCTGACGGCGGCGGTGCAGACCGCCCTCGGGCATCCCGGCCCGACGCTCATCGAGGTGGATGCCGCGGCGTTCGCCGACGCTGTCGATGGCGCGCCGTCCGGCGCTGCCCCGATCAGCGCCGCCAGCCCGGGTTGACCCGCTCCAGCGTCCGCAGGAGCGCCGTCCACGCGAGGTCGTTCGGTTCGTTCACGAGATGCGGCTCGGGCGGCGGAGGCGGGGCGTTGAACTGCCGTTCGGCTTTGCGGCAGATGTCCTCCGGCGGCAGCGACAGCGGCTGACCGGTGCTCTGGGCCGCGAGCTGGATCTCGCAGGCCTTCTCCAGATAGAACATCCGCAGGAAAGCCTGTGCGACCGTGGCGCCCACCGTGAGCAGCCCGTGGTTGCGCATGATCATCACCGGCTTGTCGCCGAGGTCCTGCACGAGCCGCTGCCGTTCGTCGAGGTCGTAGGAGATGCCCTCGTACGCGTGGTAGGCCACGCGACCGTGGAACTCCAGCGAGATCTGGTTGACGGGCAGCAGACCGTCGCGCTGCGCCGCGACGGCGCAACCGGCGAGGGTATGGGTGTGGATGATGCAGTGGGCATCGTCGCGCGCCTCGTGCAGGGCGCCGTGGATGACGAAGCCGGCGAGGTTGATCGGCGGCGTGCGCGATCCGACCGGCGTGCCGTCGGCCTCCAGCAGCACGAGGTCGGAGGCCGCGATCTCGTCCCACATGAGTCCGTAGGGGTTGATGAGATAGCGCCGCTCGGGACCCGGCACACGCAACGTACAGTGTGTGTAGATGAGGTCCGTCATCCGGAAGTGCGCGAGCAGCCGATAGCAGGCCGCGAGGTCCTCGCGCAGCCGGCGCTGTGCGGCCGTCATGCGGCTCAGCTTCGCCATGCGATGGGTCCTATCTTGGGCAGCATCCATACCCAGCCGACGATGCCGAGCAGGTTGATGGCGGCGGCCAGCACGAAGGCGCCCTCGAAGCCGCCGGTGGTGCCGACGATGAGACCGGTGATCGCGGGTGCGGCGAGACCGGCGATGTTGCCGCAGGTGTTCTGCACGCCGACCCAGCGCGCAGCGGCCCCGGGGCCGGCCAGGGTCTGCGAGATGGAGAAGGTGCCGGGCGAGCCGATGCCGACGATGAACTGGTAGAAGTAGAGGCAGGCGATGGCGCCCGCCAAGGGCAGTTCGACGATGCCGACCATGCACACCACGCCGAGCAGGTGATACGCGGTCATGATGGACTTGTGCGTGCGGTCCACCGAGCCGCCGCGCGCGATCCAGCGGTCGATGGCCCAGCCCGCGCCGAGCGCCGCGAGGGCGTTGACCAGATACGCGCCTGCGGCGACCGTCGCCATGGTGGCCATCGAGAAGCCGCGCTCGCTCACGAGGTAGGCCGGCAACCAGGCGAGGATCAGGTAGTACGAGTAGTTCATCGAGAAGAGGCCGAGCGACGTGCCCCACAGCCCGCGTTGACGCAGGATCTCGCCGAACGACGGGCCCGCCGCGGTCCCGTCGCGCCGGGGTTCATGCACGACCGTGCCGCGCCACAACAGCAGCCACAGCAACGACAACAGCCCGAACAGGATGAAGGTCGCGCGCCAGCCGTACTGCGCCATCAGCAGCCCGCCGGCCAGCGTGCCCACCGCAGGACCGATCAGGTAGCCGAAGGCGACGATGCCGTTGGCTGCCGCCAGCCGCGAGGGCGGCACCGCGGCGGCGAGCAACCGTGACATGCTGGGGAAGGTCACGCTCTCGCCGAGCCCCAACAGCAGGCGCAGCACGAAGAGTGCGACGAAGGAGGCGACGAAGCCGCTGACGAGCGTCGCCAGCGACCAGATGACGAGCCCGGCCGCGAGCACCGGTTTCGCGCCGTAGCGTTCCGCGAGCCAGCCGGCCGGCACCATCGCCGCCACATAGGTGAAATAGAACGCCGAGAGCAGCAACCCGAGGCGTTCCGGGGAGAGCGAGAGTTCGGCCTGGATCAGCGGCGCCGCGGTCGCGAGATTGCCGCGGTCCACGTAGCTGATGAAGAGCGCCAACGCCGCCACGAGGGTGGTCCTCGTGGCGGCGCCGGTGGTCGGTGTCAAGCGCGGCGCCTTCGGCGCGGATCAGAACTTCTGCGTGAACTTGATGCCGAAGGTGCGCGGTTGCGGCCGCACGCCGTACGGCTGGACGCCGCAGACCGACTCCGCGCACTGCGCGGTCTTGTAGAGCGCCGCGTCCTCGTTGCCGACGTTCTGCACGAACAGCTCGATGCTGTAGCTGTCCTTCGAGATGCCGGCGCTCAGGTCTGCCGTGGTGTTCGCCTCGATGTCGCCGATGATGGCGTTGTCGGAGATCTTGAGGCGCGCTGCGGCCTTGCCGGAGTAGGCGACCGACCCCTGCAGATGGGCCTCGAAGTCGCCGAGGTTGAAGCCGTAGCGGGCGATCACGTTGCCCTTGAACTTGGGCGTGATGGGCAGCGGCGTGCCCTTGGGCGCGTTCACCCCGGTGATCACGCCCGCCGCGTCGAAGTTGACGTAGTCGTCCTTGAGCTCCGAGTCGTAGAACGCCGCGCTGGCGGAGACGAGCAGAGCGTCCGTCGGCAGCCACTGCAGCGATGTCTCGAGGCCCTTCACCTCGGCCGAGGGGCCGTTGTCCACCTGCGTGATGCCGTTGGCGCCCTGGAACGAGATCTGGAAATCGTCCCACTTCTGCAGGAACAACGCGCCGTTGAACTGCAGGCGGTTGTCCATCCAGGTGGTCTTCCAACCGAACTCGTAGTTGGTGAGGAAGTCCGAGATGTAGTCACCGGCGAACGGGTTGCGGTTGATGCCGCCCGGACGGTAGCCCTCGGACCAGGTCAGATAGAGCATGGCATCTTCGCTGGCCTTGTAGCGCAGGTTCACGCGGCCGATGTTCTCGCTCTCCGAGATGCCCTTGTCGACGTTCTGGCAGGGCGCGTCCTTGTACTGCTTCTGCGACTTGCAGCGGTACTCGCCGTTGCGCGACCAACCCTGACCCATCGGCGAGAAGGCGCCCGAGCCGCCGTTCGCGACGGCGCCGGGCTCGGAGCCGGACGGTGCCCGGGCCGGGCTGAAGCCGAGACCGAACCCGAAGAAGCCCTTGACCGTGACCTCCGGCTTGAAGAAACGCGCACCGACGGTGAGCTCGAGGCTGTCCGTGATGTCGTAGGCGATCTGGCCGAACACGGCCTTGTCGGTGTCGACGCGGTCCAGACTGTTGAGGTAGACCACCCCGGGGAATTTGTCGCCGCTCGGTTCGTCGCGGTTCATGAGCATCGAGTCGGCGAGACCGGCGATGTTGCCGAAGGGCTGCTCGAAGTCGTGCGTCTGTTTCTGGTAGAAGGCGCCGATCAGGCCGCGCACGCGCTTGGTCGGGTCGGTGCTGAGCCGCAGCTCGTGGCTCTGCTTCTGGTAGGCGTCGTTGTTGATGAAGCTGTGCGCCGGGTTGGGGCGGCCGCCCGCGTTGTTGAGGAACAGGCCCGCGAAGTAACCCGAGGTGTAGAGGTTGTCGTACCAGTACGAGTAGTCGGAGTAGTCGAACGAGGCATCGACATCGCGGTCCAGGTAGTTGCCCGAGTAGGTGACATCGAGCGAGCCGATCTGGCCCTCGACGGTGAGGCCGAGCTGGTACCACTTGTCCTTCGAGTATTCCTCGCGGAAGTGCTTCACGGCATAGGTGCCCGGCGCGAAGCTGCTGAGGTCGTCGCCCCAGGAGCCGCGGCTCTTCTGGTCCTGCATCTGCGCGGTCGGGGTGATGGTCCAGTCGTCGTTGAGTTCGATGCGCAGCGCAGCGCGGGCGCCGGTGGTGTCGAGGGTGTTGTAGTCGTCCTTGGCGAGGTCGTTGTTGTTGACCGTGAAGTTGTCGGCGGCGGTGCTGACATCGCCCGGATAGAGGCGGGTGCCGCGGAGGTTGTCGATCCAGCCGGCCTTCTTGGTCTTCCAACCGACGAGGCGCAGCGCCGACCGGTCGCCGAGCGGGATGTTCACGTGGCCCTCGGCGACATAGCCGTTGCCGCCGTCGCTGATGGTATTGCCTTCGAGCGCGTAGCCCGCCGAGAACTTACCGATCTCGGGCTTGTTGGTGATGATGCGGATCGTGCCCGCCTGTGAGCTCGCGCCGTACAGGGTGCCCTGGGGGCCGGCGAGGGCCTCGACGCGGGCCACATCGTAGAGATGCAGGTCGAGGTTGCCCTGGATGGTGGTGATGGGCTGCTCGTCGAGGTAGGTGCCGACGCTCGGCTGCGAGGTGGTGGCCTGGCCGTCGCCGCCGGTCACGATGCCGCGCATGTAGACGGCGGAGAAGCCGGCGCCCGCGCCGATGCTGGGCGTCGCGGCGACGCTCGGCAGCATGCGGACGTAGTCCGTGAAATTGTTGATGTTGAGCTGCTCGAGCTTCTCGGTGCTGATCGCATCGATGCTGATCGGCACATCCTGCATGTTCTCGCTGCGCTTCTGCGCCGTGACCACGACCTCTTCGAGGCCGCCGCTGTCCTGCGCCAATGCGGCCTGTCCGGCCACGGCGGCGAGGACCGCTGCGGCGATGGGCGTGTGGCTGCGGAGGACGGGCTGGGTGGAGGGTGCAGATCCGGCGCGACGAGTGCTCATGAAGCGTCTCCCACTTGTTGTTCGAGGTCCCTGTCGGGAGATTACGCCAATGGGATGCCCGCGCAATAGGGGGCGGGGCGGCGTGCGTTGTGTGGTCGCCACGGCGGCGGCGCGGGGGGTCAGTAATCCGCGGGCACCCGCGGGTAGGCCTCGAGGACAGGACCCAGCGCTTCCTGGAGGGGGGCGAGCCAGGGTTCGAAGCGGCGCCACTGGTCGACGCCGTCCCGGTAGATGGGCCGCCGGACCTGTTCCGAGCTGGCGGTGCGCACCGGCCGGTCGTTCTCGAAGAACCGCAGGCAGGCCGGATCGAAGGGCAGGCCGCAGTAATCGAGAAGTCGGCGCACTTCGGTCTCGGTGTCTTCGACCATCTGCTCGTAGATCACCCGGTGCACCCGACCCGGCAGCACGGCATCGAAATGGGCCATCAGCTCCACGTAATCCCGGTAGTAGCTGCCCATGTCGGCGAGGCCGTAGCTGAAGCGTTGGCCACGGGCGTAGAGCTGCTTGAAGTTGGAGAAGCAGCACCCCAAGGGGTGGCGGCGGG
>DAIMYL010000001.1:64752-68042 GCA_036734505.1 Steroidobacteraceae bacterium
CGGGCGTAGAGCTGCTTGAAGTTGGAGAAGCAGCACCCCAAGGGGTGGCGGCGGGCGTCGATGATGCGGGCGTCCGGAAGGATGCTGTGGATGAGCCCGACATGCAGGAAGTTGTTCGGCATCTTGTCGATGAAGTGCGGACGGTCGGTCTTGCGGTAGACGCGCGTGTCCTGCAGGTACTCCTCGCCTAGCGCCTCCAGCGCCGGTCCGTCGAGCGATGCGAGGACCTCCGCGTAACCGCTCATCCCGGCGTCGTCGGCGCGCTCCCGCAACCGTCTTGCCATCGCGATGATGTTGGGCAGCTCCGAGGTGCCCTCGACGGCCGGGTGGCTGGCGAGGATCTGCTCGATGAGCGTGGACCCCGCCCGCGGCATGCCGACGATGAAGATCGGCGCCGTGGAGACGTGGCCCGACGACGCGCGGCGCTCGAAGAACTCGCGCGTGAAGAGATCTTTCAGCCGGCGCATGCGGGCGGTGTTGAGCGCGCGGTCGAACGGCAGCCTCTCCCGTTGCAGCGCGTTGCCGCGGTCGTAGTGCTTGAACGCGGCCTCGTCGTTGCCGGCGTCCTCCTGTGCCTTGCCCAGCGCGAAGTGGAGGTTGAGACGATCGGCGTCGCTGAGCGAGGGCTCGGACACCCGGCGCTGCATGGTGGCGATGTCGGCGGGCGTGAAGCGGAAGGTCTTGAGGTTGGCGAGGCTCCAGTACGCCTCGCCCATGGTGGGCTCGCGCGCGATGCTGGCGCGGTACGCCGCGATGCAGTCATCCCGGCGGCCGGCCGTCTTGAGCACATGGCCGTAGCTCAGCCAGACCTTGGCGTTCCCCGGGTACTCGGCGAGCAGCCGGTCGTAGATCGCGCAGGAGCGCTCGACCTCGCCGACATGGCTCAAGAGCACGGCGTGCAGGTTGCGGTAGCTGGGGCTCACCGGATCGGCGGCGAGCAGCGTCTCGACCTCCTTCAACGCCTCGGCCGCGCGGTTGTCCCGGTGCAGCAGCACCGCGCGCGCGTAGCGCGCAGGCTGGAAGTTCGGGGCGAGCTCGAGGCAACGCTCGAGCAGATGCCCCGCCGCACGGTTCTGTCCGCAGCGCACGGCGACCTCGGCGAGCATGCGGATCGCCGGCACATCGGTCGGCGCCTGCTTGAGGTGATCTTTGAGCAGGCGCTCGGCTCGCGGCATGTCGTTGGCCAGCATCGCGGCGGCGGCATGCTGCAGCGACGGGTTGCGCGAGGCGCACTGCACATGTCGGGCATAGGCGGTATCGGCTTCGACGGTCTCGCCTGTCGCCATGAGATGGTCTGCGAGCGTACGCCAGGCCTCGGGGTGGGCCGGCTGCAGGCGCAGCACCTCGCGCAGCGCGGCGATGGCGGCATCCCCTCGTCCGGCGGCACCGAGCGCGAGCGCGCGTTCGTAGAGGGCGGGCAGCCAGTCCGGGCGCTCTGCGAGCAGCGGGTCGAGGAGGGCGAGCGCGGCGGCGGCATCGCCGCCGCGACGCTTGGCGGCGGCCTGCAGCAGACGCGCGGGCGGGTGGCCGGGGATGGCGGCAAGGATCTCGCTCGCCTGTTCGTAGGCGAGCGCTGGGTCCTCGTCGAGCAGGCGCAGCGTCTGCGCCATGGCGACCTCGAGGGTGCCGGTGGGGGCCGGTGCTTCGCTCATGCCCGGCATCCTAGCGGAAACGCGGCGCGCCCGAAGCGCAGGCCTCAGACGTTGGAGTCGGGTGCCGCCGCCTTGCGACGCGCCATGAAATCCAGCAGCGCCTCGTCGACGGCCGGGTCCAGCGGCGGCTCGACATATTCCTCGAGCAGCTTCTTGTACTGCCGGTTGGCGCGCTGCGCCATGTCGAGCGCGCCCTCGGCGTCCCACTGCTCGAAGCTGTTGTTGTCGGCGAGCGGCGAGCGGTAGAACGCCGTCTCGAAGTTGGCCTGGGTGTGGGCGCAGCCGAGGAAGTGCTTGCCGGGTCCGACCTCGTTGATGGCGTCCATCGCCTGGCCGTTCTCGGAGACGTCCACGCCCGCGAGCATGGTGTGGAACATGCCTGCCTGGTCGACATCCATCACGAACTTCTCGTAGCCCATCGCAAGGCCGCCCTCGAGCCAACCGGCGGTGTGCAGCACGAAGTTCACGCCGGCGAGCACGGTCGGCAGCATGGTCTGCGCGGACTCGTAGGCCGCCTGCGCATCGGCCACCTTGGAGGCGCAGAGGCCGCCGCCCGAGCGGAAGGGCACGCCGAGCCGCCGCGCGAGCGCCGCCATCACATACAGCACCAGTGCCGGCTCGGGCGTGCCGAAGGTCGGGGCGCCCGACTGCATGGACATGGACGAGGCGAAGCTGCCGAAGATCACCGGCGCGCCGGGGTTGATGAGCTGCACCAGCGCCATGCCGGCGAGCGCTTCGGCGAGGGTCTGCGTGGCGGTGCCGGCGACCGTGACCGGAGCCATCGCGCCGGCCAGGATGAACGGCGTGACGAGCGTGCCCTGGTTGGCTTTGGCGTAGACCTTCAGCGCACCGAGCATGGTGGCGTCATAGGTCATCGGCGAGTTGACGTTGATGAGGCTGACGAGCGCCGTGTTGGGCTTGCCGGTGAGCGGGTCGATGTAGCGGTCGCCCATCGCGATCTTGGCCATCTCGACCGAGTCGGCGGCGCGCTCGGGCGCCGTCACCGAGCCCATGAAGGCCTTGTCGCTGTACTTGATGTGGCTGTACAGCATGTCGAGATGGCGCTTGTTCACCGGCAGATCGACCGGCTCGCAGATGGTGCCGCCCGAGTGGTGCAGCGAGTTCGCCATGTAGGCGAGCTTCACGAAGTTGCGGAAGTCCTCGATGCGCGCGTAGCGGCGGCCCTCGTCGAGGTTGCGCACGAACGGCGAGCCGTACGCCGGCACGAACACCGTCGCGTCGCCGCCGATGCGCACATCGCGCGCCGGGTTGCGGGCGATCTGCGTGAACTCGCGGGGCGCGTTCTTCTGGACCAGTTCGCGGCACATGCCCGCGGGGAAACGCACGCGTTCGCCATCCACATGCGCGCCCGCCTTGCGGAAGATGTCGAGGACCTCGGGGTCCTCGCGGAACTCGATGCCGGTCTCCTCGAGGATGCGGTCAGCGTTGCGTTCGATGATCGACAGCCCCGGATCGTCCAGCACTTCGAAGCGCGGGATCCTGCGGACGATGTAGGGCGCGGACGCAGCGCCACGGGCCGTACGGGCCGCGCGCTTCGCGTCGCGGGCGTTGGGGCGGCGGGCGCCCGGGGAGGCTGTCGTGGGGTCGGTCATGGTCAAAAAAGTATGGGCAGCGGGG
>DAIMYL010000001.1:68142-101651 GCA_036734505.1 Steroidobacteraceae bacterium
GCCCGGGGAGGCTGTCGTGGGGTCGGTCATGGTCAAAAAAGTATGGGCAGCGGGGGGTTCCGGGACTGACCCATATGCGTCATCGTCTTGTCCGGCTGCGCCTTCAGTAGCCGGCTTTCCGGTACTCGTCCGGGCCCGCCGGGTCGCCGAGCGTGTAGTAGTCGCCCTTGTCGGCGACGAAGATGTGGCCGGCGATGTGCAGGCCCGTCGGGCCGTCGATCGCGCCCGCGCATACCGAGGTCACCGCCTGCCCGTCGCGCTTCCAGAAGAGCGACGAACCGCATCGACCGCAGAAACCGCGCTGCGCCTCACCGCTGGAGCGGTACCACTTCAAGGATCGGTCGCTCACCAGGTGCAGGTCGACGTCCGCCGTGTGCGTCGAGGCCCAATGATGGCCGGTCTGCTTGCGGCACTGCGTGCAGTGGCAGACCATGACGCCGTCGAGCGGCCCGCGCAGCTCGAAGCGGACGTCGCCGCAGAGACAGGAGCCGGTCTTCACGCGCGGTGTTCCTCACGCAGACGGGCGATGTGCTCCGGGCCGACGCCGCAGCAGCCGCCGAGCGCATGCGCGCCGAGACGGCGCCACTCGCGGGAGAGCGTCGCGTACTCGTCGGGCGGGGCGACGCCGATGAACTTCCAGTCGGGCGCCTCGTAACGGCCGCACTCGGGGTAGGCGGCGGTCGGGCCGGACCAATGGCGGCGCAGCACCTCGAGGGCGGGCAAGGTGTCGTCCACCGAGGTGTGCATGATCGCCATCACATCGGGCTTCAGGGCAGCGAGCCCCGCCGCGACCGGTTCCAGCGCGGAATCCGGTCGGCCGAAACCGACCAGGCGTCCATCGACGCCGCGCTCCACCGAGAGACCGATCCACACCGGCAGCCCGCTCGCGAGCGCCGCCTCGCAGGCCCAGAGCGAATAGTCGAGGTCGCGCATCATCTCCATGATGATGAACTCGGCGCCGCCGTCGCGCAGGCTCGCGGCCTTGCGCGCGAAGAGGGCGCGGGCGGCGTCCTCCGTCCAGCCGTGGTCGAGCTGCGTGCGGTCGGAGCCGGGGACGGTCGGGCGCATGGTCGACATCGACCCTGCGACCACGGCGCCGCTGTCCGCGGCGGCCTCGCGTGCGACGGCGAGCGCGATCGCGTCGATGCGCTCCATCTCGCCCAAGCGCCCGAAGTGTTCGAGCAACAGCGGGCTGCTGGCGAAGGTGTTGGCGGTGACGACCTCGGCCCCGGCGGCGAGGTAGTCCCGATGGACGCGGCGCACGATCTCCGGGTGGCTGAGGTTCGCCTCGGCGCACCAGAGCGCGGTGCTCATGGGCGCGCCCTGACGCTGGATCTCGGTGCCGACGCCGCCGTCGAGCAGCACGGCCTCGCCGTCGCGCAGGCGCTGCAGCAACGCGGTGTAGGCGGGGGTACTCACGCGCGCATGCGCGCGCCGGTCGGGTCGAAGGCGGGCGCGGTCAGGCGCACCGCCGGACGACGGTCGCCGATCAGCTCCACCGCGAAACCCGTGGTGGCCTGCGCCGAGGCGGTATCGACATAACCGAGCGCGAGCGACTTGCCGACCGAGTGGCCGTAAGCGCCCGAGGTCACCCAGCCGACGACCTTGTCGCCGAGCCAGATGGGTTCGTCGGCGATGGCGTCGCAGTCGGTGGCGTCGACCTCGAGCGTGATGAGCTTGCGTTCGCCGCCGCCCGTCTTCTCGGCGAGCGCAGCGTCACGGCCGATGAACGCGGGTTTCTTGAGGTCGACGAAGCGGTCGAGGCCGGCCTCGAACGGTCCGTAGATGGGTCGGTACTCGCGCGCCCAGCTGCCGAAGCTCTTCTCCATGCGCATGGCGTTGAGCGCCCGACCGCCGAAGTGGCGCAGGCCGAGCGGCTTGCCCGCTTCGACCAGCCGGTCGTAGAGCGCGCGCTGGAACTCGTTCTTGACCCAGATCTCGTAGCCGAGGTCGCCGGTGAACGAGAGGCGGCCGACGAGCGCCGGCACGAGGCCGACATCCATCGCGCCGAAGGACATGAAGGGGAAGGCCTTGGTGGAGAGGTCCTCGTCCACCAAAGATTGCAGCAGCTCGCGCGAGGCGGGCCCCGCGACCGAGAAGCCGAGCCACTCCATCGCGCAGGCGCGCACCTGCACATCGAAGCCGCCGGTGCGCGCCTCGAACCAGCGCTGGTAGAAGCGCTCGGCGGCGTAGGTCCCGACCAGCAGGAAGCGCTCGGGTCCCATGCGGCACATGGTGAAGTCGCCGATCAGGCGGCCGCGGTCGTTGAGCATGGGCGTGAGCGCCACGCGGCCGACCGCCGGCACCTTGTTCGCCATGATGCCGGCGAGCCAGCGCTCGGCGTCGCGGCCCGTGACCTCGAACTTGCCGTAGTTCGAGATCTCGATGAGGCCGACGGCATCGCGCACCGCGCGGCACTCCGCCGCGACATGGGCATGGGCGCTCGAGCGGCGGAAGGTGACCTCCTCCTCGGCGGGCTTGCCCTTCGGCGCGAACCACAGCGCATGCTCTAGACCGCAGTAGTCGCCCCACAGCGGGTTCTCCGCCTGCATGCGGTCGTAGACCGGCGTGGTCTTGAGCGGGCGCGCGGCCGGCAGTTCCTCGTTGGGGAAGCGGATGCGGAAGCGGCGAGAATAGTTCTCGCGCACCTTGGCGTTGGTGTAGCTGCGGGTCGCCCACTCGCCGTAGCGCGCGACATCCATGCCCCAGATGTCGGCGCCCGGGTCGCCGTCGACCATCCAGTGCGAGAGCGCGAGGCCGACGCCGCCGCCCTGGCTGAAGCCCGCCATCACGCCGCAGGCCACCCAGAAGTTGCGCATGCCCGGCACCGGGCCGACCAGCGGGTTGCCGTCCGGCGCGAAGGTGAAGGGGCCGTTGACGACCTTGCGGATGCCGACCTCGCCGAGCCGCGGGAAATGCTTGAAGCCGACATCGAGGCTGGGCGCGATGCGCTCGAGGTCGTTGGGCAGCAGGTCCTGGCCGAAGTCCCAGGGCGTGGTGCGCGGCGACCAGGGGACGCCCGCGCGCTCGTAGGTGCCGAGCAGCACGCCGCCGCGCTCCTGGCGCATGTAGATCTCGCCCTCGAAGTCGATGACATGCAGCAGCTCCTGCTGGCCGGCGAGCTCCGGGATGTCGTCGGTGATGATGTACTGGTGCTCCATCGCGAGGATGGGGAGCTCGAGCCCGACCATGCGGCCGACCTCGCGCGCCCACAGGCCGCCGGCGTTCACCACATGCTCGGCATGCACATTGCCCTGCTCGGTGATCACATCCCAGCTGCCGTCGGCGCGCTGCTTGAGGTCGACCACGCGGCATTGGCGCACGATCTCGGCGCCGCCGATCTGCGCCGACTTGGCGTAGGCGTGGGTGACGCCGTAGGGGTCGACATGCCCCTCGATGGGGTCATAGATCGCGCCCACGAAATGCCGCTCGTCGACGAGCGGATGGCGCTTCTTGGTCTCGGCCATGTCGATGAGCTCGAGGTCCATGCCGAGGTAGCGGCCGCGCGCCACCGTCATCTTGAGCCAGTCGAGGCGCTCCGGCGTGCCCGCGAGCATCAGGCCGCCCGTGATGTGCAGGCCGCAGGACTGCCCCGAGATCTCCTCGAGCTCACGGTAGAGGTTGATGGTGTACTGCTGGAGCTTGGCGACATTGGGGTCGCCGTTGACGGTGTGCATGCCGCCCGCGGCGTGCCAGGTCGAGCCCGAGGTGAGCTCCGCGCGCTCGATCAGCATGACATCGCGCCAACCCGCCTTGGTGAGGTGGTAGAGCACGCTCACGCCCACCACGCCGCCGCCGATCACCACCACTCTTGCCGTGTTCTTCATGTGCCGTCTCTTCCGTCTGGGTCAGCTGACCGGGGGGGCGCCGCCCTCCGCCTTGCGGCGGGCGACGAAATCGTTGAGCGCATCGACGACCGCGGGGTCGCGCGGCGGCGGCTGGTAGGCATCGACCACCTGGCGCCAGATCTCGCTCGCGCGTTCGGTCGCGGTCTTGCTGCCGGCCGCCTGCCAGTTGCCGAAGTTCTGCCAGTCCGACACCAGCGGCGAGTAGAACGCCGTGCGGTAGCGCGCCATGGTGTGCGCACAACCGAAGAAGTGCCCGCCGGCGCCGACCTCGGCGATGGCGTCGAGCGCGATGTCGTCGGCGGTGCCGCCGACCGGCTGGAAGACCTCGGCGAACATCTGCAGCATCTCGATGTCGAGGATGAACTTCTCGTACGAGGTGGTGAGCCCGCCCTCGAGCCAGCCGGCTGAATGCAGGATGTAGTTGCAGCCGCCCATCAGCGCGCCCCACAGGCTCATCTCCGACTCGTACGCGGACTGCGCATCGGCGCAGTTCGAGGCGGTGGCGTTGGAGGAGCGCCAGGGCAGGCCGATGTGGCGTGCGAGCTGGCCGGCGCCGAACGCCGCCTTGACGTACTCCGGCGTGCCGAAGGCGGGCGACCCCGACTTCATGTCCACGTTCGAGGTGAAGCTGCCGTAGATGATGGGCGCACCCGGGCGCACCATCTGCGCGAGCGCGAGACCGGCGAGCGCCTCGGCGTGGGCGAGGGTGAGGGCACCCGCGATGGTGACCGGCGCCATCGCGCCCGCGAGGGTGAACGGCGTGATGATCAGCACCTGGCCCGCGGCGGCGTAATCCATGATGCCGTTGGCCATCGGGATGTCGAGCTGCAGCGGCGAGTTGGTGTTGATGATCGTCGTGACGCAGGGCCGTGCGCGGAACTCCTCCTCCGTGAGGCCGTAGGCGATGCGGATCATCTCGAAGTTGTCGACCGTCTGACCGGGACCGCGGGCGTAGACCTTCGGGATCTTGTCCGACATCAGCAGCATCGCGCGCGTGGTCTCGAGATGCCGGAACTGCACCGGGATGTCCTGCGGCTCGACGAGCCCGCCGAGGCCGTGCAGCACCTCGAAGGACTGGCTGATCTTGAGCAGGTTGCAGAAATCCTCGAAGGCGCCGGCGCGCTTGCCGCGCACCGAGTCCATGATGTTGGGCGGACCCGAGGTCGGCGCGAACATCACATGCTTGCCCCACACCGGCATGTCGAACTCGGGCTTGGCGGCGCGCAGCACGATCTCGCGCGGCGCCATCGCGAGGCATTGTTCGACGAGGCCGCGGTCGAGGCGTACGGTGAGCTTCGACTCGTCCACCTGCGCGCCGCCGCGACGATAGGCTTCGCGCGCCTCCGGCAGCAGCACGCGCATGCCCTGGTCCTCGAGCAGCTTCAGGGCGCCCGCGTGGATGGCGGCGACCTGGTCGTCGGAGAAGACCTTGAGCGGCTCGAACGGGTTGACGAGATGCCGATAGCGCGACTGGCGCGGCGGTGCGTCGGTCGCGGGTGCCGCGCCTGCGCGGCGTCGCGGTCGCCGATCGCCGGTCGTCGCAGAGGTCGGATCAGTCATGGTGTGCGGTGCTCATGTCCGGGGAGGAGTTGTCGTGGCGCCGGGTCAGACGCCGGCTCGTGTGCGTCGGCGCAGCGAGTCCCAACCGATGTCGGCGGTCCAGCCGCCGTCGACCGGCAGCGTGACGCCGTTGATGAACGCGCTGCGTGCGGGGTCGGCGAGGAAGGCGATGGCCTCGGCGACATCCTGCGGGTGCGCGAAGCGGGCCATCGGCACGCGGTCGATGATGTCCGCATCGGTGTAGGTGCCGGGCCCCTGGTCCGCCTCGTCCATCTCGGTCTTGATCCAGCCGGGGCAGACCGCGTTGACGCGCACGCCGCGCCCGCCCCATTCCGCGGCGAGGGTGCGGGTGAGACCGACGAGGCCGTGCTTCGAGGCGTTGTAGGCGCTGCGATGCGCGACCGCGCGCAGACCCGCGACGGATGCCACATTGACGATGCTGCCGCGCCCGCGCGCGAGCATCTGCTTGCCGAAGCCGCGGCACAGCAGGAACGGGCCGAGCAGGTTCACATCCATGACGCGACGCCACTGCGCGGCGGTGATGTCCTCGGCGGGGATGATCTGGCTGATGCCGGCGTTGTTGACGAGCACATCGGCGGGGCCGAAGGCCGCGGCGGTCTCGGCGACGGCGCGCTCGACGAAGGTCTCGTCGGCCACATCGCCCGTGAGCGCGATCGCCGGACGCCCGGCGGCACGCAGTTCGGCGAGCAGCGCGTCGGCGGGTTGCAGGTCGAGGAGCACGACGCGATGACCGGTCTGCGACAGCAGCGTCGCCGTCGTCCGTCCCAAGCCTTGCGCGGCGCCGGTGATGACGGCGGTGCGCATGTCGTCGTTGGCCATCTGTCGCAGCCCTGTTCCCCGTTCAGCCATCGATTATGAACAGCGCACCCGCAACCTCCAAGCCCGATCACGCCGACGGGGGCGGGGCGCAATCGGGCAATCGCGGGTCGCATTCCAAGTGTGTGCGCCGTCCACCGTGGGCTAGCATCGCCGCAGCCCATGAAGCGCCCCCTATGAAGATCGCGAAGCTCGAGACCTTCACGGACGAGTTCGTCTGCTTCGTCAAGGTCACCACCGATACGGGCGCGATCGGTTGGGGTCAGACCTCCACCTACAACGCCGACATCACGGCGACCGTGTTCCACCGACAGGTCGTGCCGTGGGTGCTGGGTCGTGACGCGACCGACATCCAGGCGCTCATCGACCGGGTCGAGGAGAAGGAGCACAAGTACCCGGGCAGCTACCGCTGCCGGGCGCTCGCCGGGCTCGACACCGCGCTCTGGGACCTGCACGGGCGTGTCGCGGACAAGCCGGTGGTGGAACTGCTCGGCGGCAAGCCGGGGCGGTTGCGGGCGTATGCTTCGTCGATGAAGCGCGACATCACGCCGCAGGACGAGGCGGCGCGGCTCGTCGCGCTGCGCGACGCCCACGGATTCACCGCCTTCAAGTGGCGCGTCGCGGCCGAGTGCGGCCGGGATGTGGACGAGTGGCCGGGCCGCACCGAGGAGATCGTGCCCGCGGTGTCGCGGGCGCTCGGCGACGGCGTCGACAAGCTGGTCGATGCCAACAGCGGCTACTCGCCGCAGCGGGCCATCGAGGTCGGCCGCCTGCTCGAGCAGGAGGGCATCGGCCATTTCGAGGAGCCGTGTCCGTACTGGCATCTCGAGCAGACCAAGATCGTCACCGATGCGCTGTCGCTCGATGTCACGGGCGGCGAGCAGGACTGGGACCTCGCGACCTGGCAGCGCATGATCGAGATGCGCGCGGTCGACATCGTGCAGCCCGATGTCATGTACATGGGTGGCCTCACGCGCACGCTCACGGTGGCGCGCATGGCCGAGCGGGCAGGGCTGCCGGTGACTCCGCACAGCGCGAACCTCTCGTTGGTGACGATGTGCACCATGCACCTGCTCGGCGCCATCCCCAACGCCGGCAAGTACCTCGAGCTCTCCATCGAGGGCGCGGACTACTATCCCTGGCAGCAGGACCTCTTCCTCGGCGACCCGTACCGCGTCGTCGACGGCCATGTGACGATCCCTGCCGCGCCCGGCTGGGGCGTCGAGATCAACCCGCAGTGGCTCGCCGGCGCGGCGTACCGCAGCGCAACACTGGAGTGACGAGATGAAGTACGGATACATCGGCCTCGGCAACCTCGGCAAGCATCTCGCTGCGAGCCTGCGCCGCGCAGGTTTCGAGGTGGTGGTGAACGACCTGCACCGCGACGCGGCGAAGTCGCTGCTCGATGCCGGCTGCACCTGGGCCGATTCGCCGCGCGCGCTCGCCGAGCAGGTCGACTGCGTGATCACCTGTCTGCCGTCGCCGGCTGCATCGGACACCGTGCTGACGGGGCCCGACGGCGTGCTGCAGGGCCTGCGGCGCGGCGGCACCTGGATCGAGATGAGCACCACCGACGAGCGCGAGATCAAGCGCATCGCGGCGCTCGCCGCCGAGAAGGGCGTGTCGACCCTCGAGTGCCCGGTGACGGGCGGGGTGCACCTCGCGGCGCAGGGCAGGATCACGGTGCTGGTCGGCGGCGAACAGGCCGTGTTCGAGTCGCACAAGTCCGCGCTCGAGGCGATGGGCGGGCAGATCTTCTACATGGGCGAGCTCGGCAAGGCGAGCGTCATCAAGGTGATCACCAACATGCTCGCCTTCATCCACCTCGTCGCCTGCGGCGAGGCGCTGATGCTCGCCAAGCGCGGCGGTCTCGATCTCGCGCAGGCGTTCTACGCCATCAAGGCGAGCTCGGGCACCAGCTTCGTGCACGAGACCGAGGGGCAGCTGGTGCTCAACGGCAGCTACGACATCAACTTCACGATGGACCTCGCCTGCAAGGACCTCGGCTTCGCCTACGAGTACGGCCGCAAGTTCGGCGTGCCGCTCGAGATCGCGGGTCTCACCGAGCAGATCTTCCGTCGCGGCCGATCGCAGTACGGCGGTGAGGCGCAGTCGACGCAGATCGTGAAACTGCTGGAGGACGCGCTCGGCACCGACCTGCGCGCCCCCGGCTTCCCGAAGGTGCTGACCTAGCCGCGGCGCTGCCGGGCCGACGCCGCGCCGTCCGGCGCGAACAGCTGCGCCAGCTGGTCGATCATCGCCGGGCCGAGGTCGTCGGTGCTGCCGATGGCGACCGCGCGCTGGTAGTAGTCGCCGACCTCGTGGCCGATGCCGATGGCGACGAGCTCCACATCCGAGCGGCGCTCGATCCAGCGGATGACCTCGCGCAGGTGCTGGTCGAGGTAGCCGCCGGGGTTGGCTGACAGCGTCGCCTGGTCGAGCGGCACGCCGTCCGAGATCACCATCAGTATGCGGCGTTGCTCGCGGCGCGCCGCGAGCCGTTGGTGCGCCCACCACAGCGCCTCGCCGTCGATGTTGTCCTTCATGATGTCGTCGCGCAGCAGCAGGCCGAGGTTGCGCCTTGCGCGGCGCCACGCGGTATCCGCCGTCTTGTAGACGATGTAGCGGACATCGGTGAGGCGACCGGGGTTGCGCGGTGCGCCCGCGGCGATCCAGTCGCGGCGTGCCTGACCGCCGTCCCACTCGCGGGTGGTGAACCCGAGGATCTCCGTGCGCACGCCGCAGCGCTCCAGCGTACGGGCGAGCAGGTCGGCGCAGAGCGCGGTGAGCAGGATGGGCCGGCCGCGCATCGATCCGGAGTTGTCGAGCAGCAGCGTCACCACCGTGTCGCGGAACTCGATCTCGCGCTCCTGACGGAAGGCGAGCGGGGCGAGCGGGTCGGTGAGCACGCGCGACAGGCGCGCCGGGTCGAGCGTGCCCTCATCGACATCGAACTGCCAGCTGCGCCGCTGCTGGGCGAGCAGGAAGCGCTCGAGCCGACGCGCGAGGCGGGCGACGATGCCGGGCAGCTGCCGCGACTGCTCGTCGAGCGCCGCACGCAGTCCATCGAGCGTGGCGGCGTCGCAGAGCGCGCCCGCATCGAGGGTCTCGTCATGCCGGGTGGTGAAGATCCGGTAGCCGCGGTCGGGCCGACCCGACTCGTCTACGCCCACGCGGCTCAGCCGCTGGCCTTCCGGCGACTGCTGCGGCTCGCCGTCGCCGTCCGCCTTGGGCGAGGCGGGCTCCGCGACCGGATCCTTGGGCGCGATGTCCGGTTCCTCGTCCTCGGTGATCTCGCGGGCTTGCTGCACCTCGGGTGCAGGCGCATCGGTGGGCTTGGGGGTGGGCGGAGGCTTGCTAGCCGCCTGGTCCGCCGTCGCCGGGCCCTTGGCGTCACGCGTTTCGGAGGGCGGCGGGAGTTCGTGACCGAGGCCGAGCGCACGCAGCACGGCATGCTGCGCCGCAGCGAAGGCCGGCTGATCGTCGACGGCACCGAGCAGTGTCGGCAGCGTCTTGGCGAGCCGTTGGTCGAGGAACCCCCGCCAACGATCGACCAGCGCTCGAGCCTCCTCGGGCACCGCGATCCCGGACAGGCGCTCGCGCACCAGCAGGGCAAGCGCTTGGGTCATCGCGGCCGAGCCGTCGGCCGGGCCGCGCAGCACGCCGCTGCGCTGCAGGTCATCGCGCAGCGCGGCGTCCACATTGGCCGCGACGCCCATCAGGTCGCGGGCGCCCATGGACTGACAGCGGATGTCCTCCAGCGCATCGAACAGCGCCCGCGCGCGGGGGCCGGTCGGACGCTGTGCGGCATGGACCGCCGCATCGTGGAAGGCGCGTCGCAGCGCGAGCCGGTCGGCTTGGCCGCGCGACAGCGCCAACGCCCGCGGCGAGAGCTCTGCCGGCGTCGGCGGCAGCATCATCTTGTCGCCTTCGAGCCGAGGGCCAGCCGGTCCGAAGACCACCTGCAGCTCGCCGTCGGCGGCGAGCGCACGCGTCGCGGGCCCCAGGGCTCGTTCGAACGGGCGCGGGGCTTCGGGCTTGGCGGGGATCACCGCGACCTCAGAGGACCTTGATGTGCGGGTCGGTCAGCGGCAGGTCGGCGCCGAAAGCGCGCTGGTAGAACTCGGCGATGATCGGCCGCTCGAGCTCGTCGCACCGGTTGAGGAAGCTGACGCGGAACGCGAGCCCCATATCCCGGAAGATCTGCGCGTTCTGCGCCCAGGTGATGACGGTGCGCGGGCTCATCACGGTGGAGATGTCGCCGTTCATGAACGCGTTGCGGGTCATGTCGGCGACCCGGACCATCGCCTTGATGCTGCGCTGCCCGTCGGCATCATCGTAGCCCGTCACCTTGCCCGAGACGATGGCGGCCTCGATGTCGTGCGGGAGGTAGTTGAGCACCGCGACGATGGACCAGCGGTCCATCTGGCCCTGGTTCACCTGCTGGGTGCCATGGTAGAGGCCGGAGGCGTCGCCGAGTCCGATGGTGTTGCTGGTGGCGAACAGCCGGAAGTGCTTGTGCGGCGTGATCACGCGGTTCTGGTCGAGGAGCGTGAGCTTGCCGCTCGTCTCGAGCACGCGCTGGATGACGAACATGACATCCGGGCGGCCGGCGTCGTATTCATCGAACAGCAGCGCTACGGGGCGCTGGATGGCCCAAGGCAGGAGCCCCTCCCGGAATTCGGTGATCTGTCGCCCGTCCCGGACCACGATGGCGTCGCGGCCCACGAGGTCCACGCGGCTCACATGTCCGTCGAGGTTGATGCGGATCAGCGGCCAGTTGAGACGCGCGGCGACCTGCTCGATGTGCGTCGATTTCCCGGTGCCGTGGTAGCCCTGGACCATGACCCGGCGGTCGTGGGCGAAGCCGGCGAGGATGGCGAGCGTCGTCTGCGGGTCGAAGTGGTAGGCCGGGTCGATGTCGGGCACATATTCGGAGCGGGTGCTGAACGCCGGCACGGCCATGTCGAGCGGCACACCGAATTCCCTTGCAGATACGGTGGTGTCGGGGATGAGGGAGAGGAGGGGATCGTTGTCGCGCATCGGTTCCGGGTGCCCGTCGCCGGGCTGATAAAACGGGTGACGGGTGCCATACTACCGACAATCCCTTTCCGGAGTCCGACATGAATGCAGAAGTCCAGCCGATGCGCCGTCCTTCCGGGCGTGATGCCCGTCGTGCGCAGCGTGCGGGCCCGCTCCCGGACCATCTGCGTCCGGTGCGCCCCGGCATGCAGAGCGGCCGTTTCCAGCCGCTGACGCAGTCGGGCGTCGAGCAGATCCACCAGACCGCGCTGCGTCTGCTCGCCGAGGTCGGTCTCGGCGATGCCACCGAGTCGGGCATCGAGATCATGACCGCTGCGGGTTGCACACTGACCGACACGGGCCGCCTGCTGTTCCCGCGTTCGCTCGTCGAGGACACCATCGCGAAGGCGGGCCGCAAGTTCGTGCTGCACGGCCAGGACCCGAAGCACGACCTCGAACCTTGGGACAAGCGCGCGTACTTCGGCACGGCGGGCGCTGCGGTCAACATGGTGGAGCCGAACGGCACCTACCGCGAGTCCACCATCCGCGACCTCTACGACATCGGCCGCATCGTCGATGCCATGGAGCACATCCACTTCTTCCAGCGTGCGGTCGTGCCGCGCGACATCCCGGATCCGTTCGAGATGGACTTCAACACCTGCTACGCGGCGGTGATGAGCACCACCAAGCATGTGGGCAGCAGCTGGGTCCACCCCGACCATCTCGAAGCGTCGCTGCAGATGCTGCACGCCATCGCCGGCGGTGAGGACAAGTGGCGCGAGCGCCCCTTCGTCAGCCAGTCCAACTGCTTCGTCGTGCCGCCGATGAAGTTCGCGGCCGACGCTTGCCGCTGCCTCGAGGTGGCGGTGCGCGGCGGCATGCCGGTGCTGCTGCTGTCGGCCGGCCAAGCGGGCGCGACGGCGCCCGCGGCGCTCGCCGGCGCGCTGGCGCAGGAGGTCGCCGAGGTGCTCGCGGGTCTCGTCTATGTGAACGCCATCAAGCCGGGCGCACCCGCCATCTTCGGCACCTGGTGCTTCGTCTCCGACCTGCGCACCGGCGCGATGTCGGGCGGCAGCCCCGAGCAGGCACTGCTGTCCGCTGCGGCCGGCCAGATGGGCAACTTCTACGACCTCACGACGGGCACCGCCTCGGGCATGACCGACTCGAAGGTCGCGGACGCGCAGGCGGCGGGCGAGAAGGCGCTCAACCACGCGCTCGTCGGCAACTCGGGCGCCAACATGATCTACGAGTCGGCGGGCATGCACGCGAGCCTGCTCGGCTTCTCGCTCGAGAGCCTGGTCATCGACAACGACATCATCGGCGCCACGCAGCGCACCATCAAAGGCATCGAGGTCAACGAGGAGAAGCTCTCCTTCGAGACCATCAAGGATGTCTGCCTCAACGGCCCGGGGCACTACCTCGGCAGCGCGCAGACGCTCGAGCTCATGCAGACCGAGTACCTCTATCCGGCCATCGGCGACCGCCGCAGCCCGAACGAGTGGACCGAGCAGGGCGCCACCGATGCGCTGCAGCGCGCGGCGCGACGCGTGCAGGAGATCCTCGCAGAGAACTACCCGGGGCATGTGCCGGAGGCCATCGATGCGGCCATCCGCCAGAAGTACCCGGTGAAGCTCGACCGCGCGGCGATGCTCAAGCGCTGACGCGATGTCCCTGCCCAGCCATGCGAACGTGGTCATCGTCGGCGGCGGCGTGGCCGGCTGCTCGATCGCCTATCACCTGACGAAGATCGGCATCACCGATGTCGTCCTCCTCGAGCGCAAGCAGCTCACCTGCGGTACCACCTGGCACGCGGCGGGCCTCGTCGGCCAGCTGCGCGCCACGCGCAACCTGACCGAGCTCGCCAAGTACACGGCGGAGCTCTACCGCTCGCTGGAGGCCGAGACCGGACAGGCGACAGGTTTCAAGCAGAACGGCTCGATCAGCGTCGCGAAGACCGCGGCGCGGCTCGAGGAGCTTCATCGCGGCGCCTCGATGGGCAAGACCTTCGGCCTCGAGATCGACCACCTCAGCACCGCCGAGATCCGCGAGCGGTGGCCGCTGCTCGAGGTCGGCGACCTCGTCGGCGGCATCTTCATCCGCAAGGACGGGCAGACCAACCCCATCGACACCACGCAGGCCTTCGCGCGCGGCGCACGGATGCGCGGTGCCAAGATCCTCGAGAACACCAAGGTCACGGGTATCCGCGTCGAGAAGGGCCGCGCGGTGGGCGTCGACACCGAGGCGGGCTACATCGCCGCGGACACGGTCGTCATCTGCGCCGGCATGTGGTCGCGCGAACTCGGGCGCGCCGCGGGCGTCTCCATCCCGCTGCACGCCGCCGAGCATTTCTACATCGTCACCGAGCCCATCAAGGATGTGCCGCCCAACCTGCCGGTGCTGCGCGTCTACGACGAATGCGCCTATTACAAGGAGGACGCCGGCAAGCTGCTCGTCGGCTGCTTCGAGCCCGTGGCCAAGCCCTGGGGCATGGACGGCATCCCCGAGTCCTTCTGCTTCGATTCGCTGCCCGAGGACGCCGAGCACTTCGAGCCGATCCTCGAGGCCGCCGTGCGCCGTGTGCCGGTGCTCGCGGATGCCGGCATCCAGCTGTTCTTCAACGGCCCCGAGAGCTTCACGCCCGACGACCGCTACTACATCGGCGAGGCGCCGGAGGTCCGTGATCTCTTCGTCGCCACCGGTTTCAACTCGGTCGGCATCGCGGCGAGCGGCGGTGCCGGCAAGGTCGTCGCGGATTGGATCCGCGACCGTCGGCCGCCGATGGACCTCGCCGATGTCGACATCCGGCGCGCGATCCCGTTCCAATCGAACCGCCGCTACCTGCGCGACCGCACGGTCGAGACGCTGGGCCTGCTCTACGCGATGCACTGGCCGTACTACCAGTACCGGACGGCGCGCGGTGCCCGCCGTACGGCGCTGCACGACCGGCTGGTCGCTGCCGGCGCCTGCATGGGCGAGACGGCAGGGTGGGAGCGGCCCAACTGGTTCGCGCCGACGGGCGTCGAGCCCAGGTACGAATATTCCTACGGACGCCAGAACTGGTTCGAGCACTCGGGCGCCGAGTGCCGTGCGGTGCGCGACGATGTCGCGCTCTTCGACCAGACCTGCTTCGCCAAGTACCTCGTGCAGGGGCGCGATGCCTGTGCGGTGCTCAACCGCCTCTCGACCAGCGAGATGGATGTGCCGGTGGGCCGCATCGTCTACACGCAGTGGCTCAACGAGCGCGGCGGCATCGAGGCGGACCTGACCATCACGCGTCTCGGTGACACGCGTTATCTGGTCGTCACCTCGGCGATCTGCCAGACCCGCGATCTTGCGTGGCTGACGCGCTACCTGGACGATCACCCGGCGCTGCACTGCACCGCGACCGATGTCACGGCGGGCATCGCGATGCTGGGGGTGATGGGTCCCAAGAGCCGCGCGCTGCTCAGCGCCGTGTCGGGTGCGGACCTCTCCAACGAGGCCCATCCCTTCGGCTGGTCGCGCGAGATCGAGATCGGCTACGCGCGGGTGCGAGCGAGCCGCATCACCTATGTGGGAGAGCTCGGGTGGGAACTCTACATCCCGGCCGAGCAGGTGCTCGATGTCTTCGAGCGCCTCACCGAGGCGGGCGCGGCCTTCGGGCTCAAGCACGCCGGCTACCACGCCATGGCGTCCTGCCGCGTCGAGAAGGGCTACCGCCACTGGAGCCACGACATCGCCGACGAGGACACGCCGCTCGAGGCCGGGCTCGGCTTCACCGTCGCCTGGGACAAGAAGGACGGCTTCATCGGCCGCGACGCCCTCTTGGCGCAGCGCGCCCGTGGTCCGCTGCCGAAGCGCATGGTGCAGCTCATGCTCGAGGACGCGTCCGACACGGCGCCGCTGCTCTACCACGAGGAGCCGATCATCCGTGACGGCGTCATCGTCGGCTCCACGCGCTCCGGCGCCTGGGGGCATCGCATCGGCCGTTCCCTCGGCATGGGCTATGTGCACTGCGACGAGGGCGTGACGCCCGAGTGGTTGGCGGCCGGCCGTTGGGAGATCGAGGTCGCGGGCGTACGCCATGCGGCCCGTGCACAACTTGCGCCCTGGTACGACCCCAAGGGCGAACGCATCAAATCCTGAGGACATCCTGAGATGAAGACCCATGCTGAGGTGGTGATCATCGGCGGCGGCTCGGTGGGCTGCAGCGCGCTCTACCACCTGACCCAGCTCGGCGTGCGCGATGCCGTGCTCATCGAGCGCGACGAGCTCACCGCCGGTTCCACCTGGCACGCGGCGGGCAACTGCCCGAACTTCTCGACCTCCTGGAACCTCATCAAGCTGCAGCGGCACAGCACCAAGCTCTATTCGCAGCTGGGTGCGCGCGTCGGCTACGACATGAACTACCACATCACGGGCAGCATCCGTCTCGCGCACACCGCGGACCGGGTGGACGAGTTCAAGCATGTGGTGTCGCAGGCGCGCGCGCAGGGCATCGAGTTCGAGATGCTCTCGCCCGCCGAGATCCGCGAGCGCCACCCGTTCGTCACCACCGACGACATCAAGGCGGGCCTCTACGATCCCTACGACGGTGACATCGACCCCGCGCAGCTCACGCAGGCGCTCGCCAAGGGCGCGCGCGATGCGGGTGCGACCATATACCGCCAGACCCGGGTCACCGCCATCGAGCGCACGGCCTCCGGCGAGTGGCGCATCATCACCGACAAGGGCGTCATCCAGACACCGAAGGTCATCAACGCCGCCGGCTACCGCGGCGGCGAGGTGGCGGCGATGGTGGGCGCGTACCTGCCCATCGTCACGCTCTCGCACCAGTACCTCATCACCGAGGACATCCCGGAGCTCGCCGCGCGCGGCGCCGACCGCGTGCCGCTGCTGCGCGACCCGGATGTCAGCTACTACCTCCGCCAGGAGCGCCATGGCCTCATCCTCGGTCCCTACGAGTGGGACGCGAAGGCGCATTGGCTCGAGGGTCTGCCGGACCAGTTCGCGCACCAGCTGTTCGACGACGACCTCGGGCGCATCGAGAAGTACATCGAGGCCGCCTGCGAGCGCGTGCCCATCCTCGGGTCGGTCGGCGTGAAGCGTGTCATCAACGGTCCGATCCCCTACGCGCCGGACGGCAACCCGCTGCTGGGGCCTGCGCCCGGGCTGCCGGGCTTCTACCACTGCTGCGCCTTCACCTTCGGCATCGCGCAGGCGGGCGGCGCCGGCAAGCTCATCGCCGAATGGGTCGCGCATGGCCAGCCCGAGTGGGACATGTGGCCGCTCGACTCGCGCCGCTACCTCGACTGCCACAACGACCGCTTCGTGCTCGCCAAGGCCATCGAGACCTATCAGCATGAGTACGGCATCGGTTACCCCGCGGAGGAGCGGCCGGCCGGCCGGCCCGCCAAGGCTTCACCGGTCTACTCCCGGTTGCGCGACAAGGGCGCGAAGTTCGGTGCGCGCGGCGGTTGGGAGCGGGCGGTGTATTTCCCCGAGGCGGGCGACCCCGCGGGCCCCGAGGTCTCGTTCCGCCGTCCGGCCTGGCATGCGGCCGTCGCCCGCGAGTGCGAGGCGGTGCAGCAGCGCGTCGCGGTGCTCGACCTGCCGGGTTTCACCAAGTTCGAGGTGACGGGCAGCGGCGCCGCCGAGTGGCTCGACCGCATGGTCACGGGCGTCGTGCCGAAGGCCGGGCGCACCGCGCTCAACTATTTCTGCGCGCCGAACGGCGGCATCGTCACCGAGATGACGCTGACCACCTTCGGCCCCGACCGTTTCTGGCTGATCAGCGCCGCTGCGGGCGAGCGCCACGACGAGCATTGGCTGCGCGAGCACCTGCCGGCCTCGGGCGTTCGCATCGATAACCTCTCGGCGCGCTACGGCACGCTGATCCTCGTCGGGCCGCGTTCCCGTGATGTCCTCGCGAAGCTCACGCGGGCCGACCTCTCGAACGCGGCGTTCCCGTGGCTCTCGGTGCGCGACATCGAGATCGGCTACACGCGCGCCACCGCGATGCGCGTCAACTATGTCGGCGAGCTCGGCTGGGAGCTGCACATCCCCGCGGAGCACATGCTGTCGGTCTACGACCTGCTCTGGGAGGCGGGGGAGCCCTTCGGCATCCACGACTTCGGGCTCTACGCGATGGACAGCCTGCGCCTCGAGAAGTGCTACCGCGGCTGGAAGGGCGACCTCACCACCGAGTACACCCCGTTCATGGCCTCGCTGGACCGTTTCGTGAAGCTCGACAAGCCGGGCGGATTCCTGGGCGTCGAGGCGCTGCGCCGCGAGGCGGCGACGGGCCCGCGCGAGCGCTTCGTGCCGCTGATCGTCGATGCGGGCGATGCCGATGCGGCGGCGGTATCCATCGTGTTCAAGGGTGACGAACAGGTCGGGCTCGTGACCTCGGGCGGCTACGGCTACCGGCTCAAGCAGAGCATCGCGCTCGCCTATGTGCGCACCGATATGGCGGTGCCGGGCACCGAGCTCACGGTCGAGATCCTGGGCGAGCGCCGCCGCGCGGTGGTCGCCGTCGAGCCGCTCTACGATCCGCAGAACCTGCGTCTGAAGGCCTAGCGGCGACGGTCGTCGGTAGGCCTATGTGCGGCGACGCCCGTCGGTCTGTCTATGTGCGGCGACGGTCGTCGCCGCGCATCAACAGCAGCGCGATCGCGGTCGATGCGACCATCAAGAACACGCTGACCGCGTTCAGCACGGGCGTCGCGCCGTCGCGCATGCGGCCGTACATCATCACGGTGAGCGGCGAGTCGGCGCCGACCAGCATCAGCGTGGTGTTGAAGTCCTGGAACGACATCAGGAACACGATCGCCGCCGAGCCGATGAGCGCCGGCCGGAGGTAGGGCAGGGTGATGGTCGCGAGCACCGCGGGGCGCGAAGCGCCGAGGTTGTAGGCGGCCTCCTCCAGCGTCCTGTCGAAGCGCTTCAGGCGCGCGCTGATGGTCAGCGTGGCGATGGCGATCAGGAACGAGACCTGGCCCAGCACCACGAGCGGCAGCCCTGGCCTCAGGAACTCCGCCTCCCAGCCGAAGACATCGCCCAGCAGGTCGGCGACCCTGCTCGCGAAGGCGAGGATGGAGATGCCGAGGATCACGCCCGGGATCACGAGCGGCACCAGCATCAGCAAGGAGAGCAGTCCCTGGCCGCGGAAGCGCATGCGCTCCATCAGGAAGGCATTGGCGGTGCCGACGACCACCGACAGCAGCGTCACCCAAGCCGCGACCAAGAGGCTCGTCAGGATGCTGCCCATGAGCTCTTCGTCCCTGAAGAGACCCGTGCGGCCCTCGGATTCGTCGCCCGTGAACCAGTCGAGGGTGAAGCCCTGCCAGGGCGGGGCCGGGTAGGGCGCGTCGTTGAAGGCGAACGCCGCCACGGTGACGAGCGGCAGGAACAGGAACACGAGGAAGGCCGCGACGAAGACGCCGGTCGCGATGCGCAGCCAGAGCGGACGGGGGAGCGAGGGGATCATGTGCGGCGGCTCAGGTGCGGCTCATGACATCGGCGAACTTCTGGCCGCTCAGGCGCAGGCCGAGCCACACCATCAGGCTCGAAAGCGCGAGCAGCAGGAAGCCGAAGGCCGCGCCCTGCTCCCAGTTGAAGCGGGTGATGAACTGGGTATAGATCTGCTCGGTGAACCACAGCGAGTTCTTGCCGCCGAGGAGCGAGGCCGTCAGATAGTTGCCGAGGGTCAGCATGAACACCACGATGCAGCCCGCGGTGATGCCGGGCGCGGCGTGCGGGATGACCACGGTGCGCAGCACCGTCCAACCGTCGCCGCCGAGATCGTAGGCGGCCTCGATGAGCGAGTCGTCGAGGCTCTCGAGGCTGGAATAGAGCGGCACCACCATGAAGAGCAGGGAGGTGTACACCAGGCCGACCAGGATGGTGGCGTCGCGGTAGAGCATCTCGACCGGCGTGTCGGTGATGCCGAGCGACACCAATACCGCCGGCAGCACGCCGGTCTCGCGCAGCAGGATCATCCAGCCGAGCGTGCGTACGGTCTCGCTGACCCAGAACGGGATGAGACAGACCGCGAACAGCAGCGCGCTGACCCGGCCGCGGGTGAGCTTGGCGATGGTCCAGGCGATGGGGAAGGCGATCAGCAGCGTGAGCGCGGTGGCGATGACCGAGATGACGGCGGTGCGCACGAACACATCCCAGTAGAGCGGCTCGGCGAAGAAGGTGCGGTACTGCGCGAGGCTCCAGCTGAACTCGCCGGGACCGGTGCGCTCGCGGAACGAGAGCAGTGCGAGGTCGAGGTGCGGCAGCAGGATGATGCCGAAGAGCCACAGCAGCGCCGGCGCCAGCAACAGTCCGAGCAGCAGGCGTCGGGCCGCCTTGCCGCCGACCTCAGCCATGCGCAGCGCTCCCGGCGCCCGTCGCGAAGCACACCGCGCGATCCGGGGCGAAGCTGAACAGCACGCGCTCGTCGACCTTGAGGTCGGCATAGCGGCCGGTCTGGGGCAGAGCCACCCGGAACTCGGCACGGGTGCGCGCCTCGCGCAGCAGCACCGCGGAGTTCGCGCCGTCGAACAACAGGCTCTCGACCACGCCTTCGTGCACCGGAGCCGGCGCGGGCAGTTCGAGCTCGGCGGCGGTGCGGCCGAGCACCGCGACCTCGGGGCGGACGAAGGCGGTGGCGGCATCGCCCACGCCCGGCCTACGCCCGTCCGGAGCGGCCTGGACCTGGGCCCGCACCACCCAGCCCTGCGGGGTGACGACATCCGCCAGCGCCCCGTGCAGGGCGCTGACGCGTCCCTCGATGCGGTTGTTGGCGCCGACGAAGCCCGCCACGAACGGGGTCGCCGGCGAGTAGTACAGCGCCTGCGGGCTGCCGACCTGCTCGAAGCGGCCGGCGTTCATCACCGCGACCTGGTCGGAGAGCACCAGGGCTTCGGACTGGTCGTGGGTGATGTAGACGAAGGTGGTGCCGAAGGCGGCCTGCAGCTGCTTGAGCTCGATCTTCATGCGCTCGCGGAGCTTGAGGTCGAGGGCGCCGAGCGGCTCGTCGAGCAGCAGCAGGGTGGGCTCGAGGACCAGGCTGCGGGCGATGGCGACGCGCTGCCGTTGGCCGCCCGAGAGCTCGTCGGTGCGCTTCCCTGCGGCGCCCGGCAGGCCGACCCGTTCGAGCATGGCTTGCGCCTTGGCCTCGCGCTCCGCGCGCCCCACGCCGCGCCGCGCGAGGCCGTAGGCGACGTTCTCGCCCACGCTCATCATCGGGAAGAGGGCGAGCTGCTGGAAGACCATGTTGACGGGCCGGCGGTTGGGCGGCACCCCCTGCATGCTGCGGCCACCGATCTCGATGTCGCCGCTGTCGGGTCCGATGAAGCCCGCGATCATGCGCAACAAAGTCGTCTTGCCGCAGCCCGAGGGTCCGAGGATGGAGAAGAAGCTGCCGCGCGTCACCGCGAAGGACAAGGAGTCGACGGCCACATGGCCGCCGAAGCGCTTCAGCAGCGACTTGGCCTCGAGGTCGACCGCGGTCACTTCGCAGCCTTGATCCGGTCGAGGACGCGGCCCTCGATCTCCTCGAGGCCCGGCGGGATGGCCGGATACCAGCGCACGTCCTTGAAGCCGCCGGGGAAGCTCTCGGCGAACTGGGCGCGCAGCTTGGGGTCGGTGAGCTTGTCGGCGCCGACGGCGGCGGAGAAGTTGCCGATGTTCTTGGCGATGCGCGCGGCGATCTCCGGGCGCAGGGTGAAGTTGATCCAGGCGTAGGCGGCGGCCTCGTTCTTGCCGCGCGCTGGCAGGGTGTAGGTGTCGAGCCAGCCGAGGGCGCCCGACTTCGGGGCGATGAACTTGATGGCCGGGTTCTCGCGCGCGAGCTTCCAGCCGCCGGAGTCCCACATCATGGCCGCGTGCAGCTCGCCCGAGCGCATGCCGTTCAGCAGCTGGTCGCGGTTGTCGAAGAAGAAGCGGAAGTTCGGCTTGCAGGCGATGAGCCGCGCACCGACCTGGTCCATCAGCGCGGCGTAGGCCTTGCGGTCGCCGTAGAGCGCGAACGGGTCCTTGCCCATGGCGAAGGCGAAGGCCATCAGCGTCGGGCGGCGCAGCCGCACCGAAGTGCGACCTTTCAGGTCGGCGCGGCAGAGGTCGAGGTAGTCCGCGACCTTGGTGCGCTGGGTGTTCACCACCAGCCCCTCGGCGCCCCACACATAAGGCAGCGCGTAGAGCTTGCCGCCGACCGTGGCGTTGCGGCGCACCGTGGCGAGCAGGTCCGGTTGGATGCGCTCGACGCGCACCTTCGTGAGGTCGATCGGCTTGTAGATGCCGAACTCCTGCTGCGGCCCGAGGATGCGGTCCTGCGAGGGCTGGGCGAGGTCGAACCCGGCACCGCGGGTGGCGCGCAGCTTGGAGATCATCTCCTCGTTGTTGGAGAGCGTGACCTCGACCTTGATCCCGGTCTCCTTGGTGAACTGCGCCGCCACATCGGCGGGGACGTAGTCGGCCCAGGTGATGATGCGCAGCGTGCCCTGCGCGGCGGCCACGCCCGGCGACGCGGCGAGCGTCAGGAGGGCGACGGCCGAGGCGAGCGGTGCGAAGAGGGCCGTCGCGCGGCGGGTCAGGGCTTTCCTCACGACGAGCGGACCTCCGTCAGGGGGTTGATGCCGGTGGCGCGGGTCTGGTCGGCGACGATCTCCCGCGCCGACCAGAAGTAGTGGAAGGTGGCCCAGAGACCGGTCGGGACCAGCCAGAGCATCGCGGTGCGCAGCGACTGTGCGTTGTCCATCCCGCCCGACATGTAGTGGTCGCTGAGCAGACCCACCGCCTGCGGCGCGATGATGAGGTTGCCGACATTGGCGACGAACAGCGTGAACGCGCAGAACATGGCGCGCATGCGCGGCTCGGCGAGGTTGTTCAGCAGTCCGAAGCAGGGGCCGATGTAGAAGTAGATCGCCGGGATGAAGATCCAGAACAGCAGTTCGATGGTCTCGAGCGACCCGCTGGTGTAGATGAACCACGACACGACCGTCGCGACGCCGATGACGGCGCCCATGAGCCACACCACGCGCCGCGGGTCGATCATGGAGGGGCGGGCGACGAGCCACGCGGTGAAGAGCGTGGCGAGGCTGCCTCCGACGAGATGCATGGGGCCGGTGAGCATCCCGGCTTCACCGGCGGTCATGCCGAAGTTGCGGACCAGGAAGGTGGGCGTCCACCACACGAGGCCCCATCCCCAGAGCGCGGTCAGCGCACTGGCGATCATCACGTGCACCGCCGAGCGCTGCTGGAGCAGATACTTGAAGGTGGCGGCGAAGCTCGGTGCGTCCTCGGACTTGTTGAGGTCGAGCTGCCCGCGCTTCGGTTCACGCACCGTCAGGAAGATCAGGACGCCGAACAGGACGCCGGGGATGCCGAGCAGCAGGAACACCGGGCGCCAACCGTAGGCGTCGGCGAGCTGGCCGGCGACATCCGCGCCGACCCAAGCGCCGATCGAGGCGCCGAGCGCGAAGACGGTGAGCGCCATGGGGCGCTGCGCTGCCGGGAAGTAATCCGAGAGGATGGAACTGGCGCCGGGCGTGCCGCCCGCTTCGCCGACGCCGACGCCGATGCGCGAGACGAGCAGCTGCCAATAGTTCATGGCGAGACCGCTGGCGGCCGTCATCGCCGACCAGACGATGACCGAGATCGCGATGATGTTGCGGCGGCTGTAGCGGTCGATGAGCCAGGACAGCGGGAAGCCGAACAGCACATAGAACAGGGCGAGCGCCGTGCCGGTGAGGAAGGCGATGCCCGAGTCGGTGAGCTGCAGCTCGATACGGATCGGCTCGAGCAGCGTGGAGATGACATAGCGGTCGGCGATGCTGAGCGCGTACACGCCCACCATCACCAGCAGCACATACCAACGGACCCATCCGGAATCGCGCGACGCCGGCTCGGCGGCCGGCGCATCGTTCTTGTCGTTGACCACGATGACCCCCAGGGGGCTGATGCCCTGCGGCCGATGATAGCGATTTTCCGCCGGCAGGTGCGGGGCGGCATGGAGCCCGGCGCGGGTCGGTGCAGGTCGGCGCGGTGTGCGCCCGGACGGCCCGGCGCGAGTTCAGCGCGCGAGCGGTCCCAGCGCTTCCTTCAGGGGCCCGAGCCAAGGCTCGTAGGGTCTCCACTGGTCCACGCCGTCGCGGTTGATCGGACGGCGGACCTGCTCGGCGCTCGCCGTATGCACGCGCCGTTCCGTGCGGTGGAACTCCACGCAGGCTTCATCGAAGGGCAGGCCGCAGTGGTCGAGGATGCGGCGGACGCTGCCCTCGAGGTCCGCGAGGACGTCTTCGTGCTGCACACGCAGCACCCGACCCGGCAGCACCCGGTCGAGGTGGTCCATGAGCTCGACGTAGGCCCGATAGTAGCGGCCGATGTCCTCGAGGTCGTAGGAGAAGGGGTGGCCGTTGGCGTAGAGCTGCTTGAAGTTGCTGAAGCAGCAGTCCATGGCGTCGCGGCGCGCATCGATGATGGTGGCGTTCGGCAGGATGAGGTGGATCAACGCGATGTTGCGGAAGTTGTTCGGCATCTTGTCGATGAAGAACGGCTTGCCGTCCTTGCGGTAGACCCGGGTGTCGCGGATGTAGGCCTCTCCGAACTCGCGGCACTGCTCGGCGGTGAGGTCGGCCAGGACCCCGGGGTAGTGGGTATCGCCGAACTTGTCGCCGCTGCCCAACGACCCCACCAGCCGCGGGATGTTCGCGAGCTCCATGGTGCCCTCCACCTGCGGGTGTGAGGCGAGGATCTGCTCGATGAGCGTGGAACCGGCGCGCGGCAGCCCCAGCACGAAGATGGGCGAGGGGTCGGGGCAGCCCCAACCGCGACGCGCCGCGAAGAACTCCGGCGTGCAGATCTCCATCTGGCGGCGCACCGCGCGCTCCTGGGCCGCGGCGCGGTAGAAGCCGCCCTCCTTCTTGAGGGCGTTGCCGCGCGCGTAATAGGTGAACGACTCGGCGTGCTCGCCGCGGTCCTCCAGCGCCTTCCCCAGCGCGAAGCAGAGGTGGTAGCGGTCGGTCTGCTGCAGGTAGGGCTGGGTCTCGTACTGCCGCATGCGCTGCAGCTCGAAATCGGTGAAGCGGTAGGTCTTCATGTTGGCGAGGCTCCAGTAGGCCTCGCCGAAGTCGGGCCGCGCTTCGATGGCGGCGTGGTAGGCGGCGATGGCCCTCGCCGTCTCGCCCTTGGTCTTGTAGGCGTGGCCGAGTGACTGGTGCAGCTCGGCGTCGCGGGGCATCGACCGGAGCAGCGTCTCGTAGCGTTCGATGGCGCCGTCGACATCGCCGAGGGCCAGCAGGATGCCGGCATGGGTGACCCGTACGCCGGGGTTGCGCGGTTCCGCGGCCATCAGCCGTTCGGACTCTTCGCGCGCGCGCTGGTGCTTGTGCAGGTCGACGAGGGTCAGGATCAGGTCGTAGCGCGCCGAGTTGTAGTCGGGTGCCTTGGCGAGCAGCTTGTCGAGCAGCACCTCGGCATCGGTGTTGTACTCGAAGTTCCGCGCGATCATCGAGAGGACGCGCAAGGCCTCGACATCGTCCGGGTGTTCGGCGAGATGTGCACGGACGGTGCGCTCCGCGTCCTGGAAGTCGCCGTCCGCGACCATGCCCCGCGCTGCGACCACCGCGGGCGGTAGCGAAGCCAGCTTGGCGACATGGCTCGCGGCGTTGGCCGAGTCCTGCGGACGGCCGGCGATTCGGTAGAGCCGCTCGAGGGCCTGCCAGCTGGCCGGCAGGGCGGGGTTGTAGCGGATGGCCCACTCGAAGGCCTCGATGGCCTTGGGCGCGTCGCGCAGCGCCACATGGCAGTGGCCCCGTTCCTGGAAGAGGCGGGAATAGCGTGGATGGAACGACTGCAGCGTGGCGAGCGTGCCGAGCGCCTCCGGGATGCGCTGCAGCATGCGCTGCGCCACCGCGACCAGGTAGAGCAGGTCGCGATGGCCGACGTGTTCACCCAGATAGGCGTCCGCTACCCCGAGGACCTCCGCGTAGCGCCCACGGCCGAGCGAGGCGCGCAGCACCGGCAGCGTGGTGTCGAGGTCTGGAAGTTCGGGGGAGGGAGGGGGTGGCGGCTGCAACGCGATTACCGTCGGTCAAAAAAAAGCGGCGGGCCGTTCCCGGCCCGCCGCTGCTGTCGACAGGGTCAGTCCGCGAAACGGTAGCCGAACTGGATACCGATGGTGCGCGGACGGGCCTGGTTCGAGGTCTCGACGAACTGCGTGCTCGAGTAGTACTCCTCGGTGTCGCGGTTCGTGAGGTTCGAGACCACGAGCTCAGCCGTCCAGTTGTCCTTCGCCACGCCGGCCGAGAGGCTGACGTCGGTGTAGGAGTCGAGCAGGAAGGACTGCAGGCGGTTCGCGGCGGAGCGGCGGTCGTCCATGTAGACGAGGCCGAGCTGACCGTAGTAGTCGAACGCGCCCATCGTCCACTCGTAACGACCGCGCAGGTTGGCCTGGATCTCCGGCGCCATCGCCGCAGGGTCACCGGCCACGCCGAACACGTTCACCACCGGCACCGGTCCGCCGACCCAGGCTTCCGTGATCGGCTTGCCGAAGTTCGGGCTGCCCGCGATGTTGTTGATGAACTGCGGGTTGTTGGTGAGCTCGGCCTTGTTGTACGAGGCCGAGGCGTCGATGGTGAGGCCTTCCGACACGAGCGCCGTGAGGCTCATGATGATGCCCTTGCTCTCGAAGCTCGGACCGTTGACGCTGACCGTCAGGTTGCCGAAGCCCGCCTGCGGCGCGAAGATGCCGGCCTGCACCTCGTCCCACTCCACCTGGTAGATGGAGCCGTTGAACACCACGCGGTTGTTCATCAGCGTGCTCTTCCAGCCGATCTCGTAGTTCACGAGGTCATCCGACTCGAAGAACAGCGGGATCTGGTACTGGCGCGGGCCCTGCTTCGGCGTGGCACCGCTGCGGTCGACGCCCGGCAGCACCTGCGAGGTGCCGCGGTTGAAGCCGCCCGGCCGGAAGCCTTCCGACCAGGTGGCGTACAGCAGCAGGTCGTCGGTGGCCTTCCAGCTGACGTTCAGGCGGCTGCGGAAGCCGTCATCGGTGAAGCTGTTGATGGACTGGTTGTTGAGGTTGGTGCCGTAGGGCGCGTTGCCCGTCGCCGGACCCGTGCAGATGCCGGTGGCGGTCGAGAGGCCCGTGCCGTACTGCTTGCAGAAGAAGCTGCCCACGTTGCCGCCGAGCATCTGGTTGTACCCCTCGAAGTAGCGGGTGCCGGCGGTGACCGTGAGGGTGTCCGTCACGTGCCAGTCGAGCGACAGGAAGGCCGCCTTCTGCTCGTAGACGCGTTTGAAGTCGTTGAAGAAACCGGTCGCCGAACTGCGGCGGTTCGGGTTGTTGAACGATGCGTTGGAGAACTTGGGCGTGTTCGCCGGGTCGAGCGCGAAGAAGCAGCTCTTGGGTCCGCCGATGGTGCACTCCGGCACGGACTTGTAGAGCCAGTCGGTCTGGTCGTTGACCTTGCGCTCTTCGTAGAAGAGGCCGGCGACCGCCGAGACCTTCCAGTCGCTGGGCGTGCTCAGCCGCAGCTCATGGCTGACGTTGGTGTTCTCGATGATGTTCTGCCAGATCGACGACGGCGTGTAGCACTTGTCGACCGAGGCGCCGGAGTAGCCGGTGCACTGGTAGTAGACGCCGTAGAGGCCGCGGGCGTAGTTCGTGTAGTCGCCCTGGATGAAGTTGTCGCGCTTGAGGCGCGAACCCGAATACACGAGATCGAAGTCGCCGACCTTGCCGGAGATGGTGATCGCGGTGTTGGCGTACTCGTCCTTCGTGATCGAGTCGTTGAACAGCGTCACCTGGTAGTCGTCGAGCGGCTTGCCGCGGAGCGGCGCGTTGCTCGGGCCGCCGGTGGTGCAGGTCGAGACGACCTTCGGGTTCGGGCAGTCCGAGGCGAACGGCATGGAGTAGAACACGCCGCTGCTGTCGATGTCCTGGAAGCTCTGCACGACGAGCACGTTCCAGTCGTCGTTCACGTCGTACGACAGGCCGACACGCGCGCCCTTGTAGGTGACAGGGTTGAAGTTGTCGCGGGCGATCTTGAAGTTGTCGATGGCCACCGAGTCGGCGGGCACCGGTCTGCCGACGATCGCGGTGAACGCGAGGTCGGAGTCGCGGCGGGTGAATGTGGCCGGGACGTTGTCGATGTAGCCGCCGCGGGCGTCGTTGTAGGCGACGATTCGCGCCGCCAGCTTGTCGGTCAGCGGCACGTTCAGCACGCCCTCGATGCTGGTGCTGTCGTCGCCGCCCGAGGTCATGCCGTAGCCGGCCCGGAAGTAGGCCTCGGTCGTGCCCTGCTTGGGCTTGTTGGTGATGTAGCGGACGACGCCCGCCTGGGCGCCCGCGCCGAACAGGGTGCCCTGCGGGCCTTCCAAGACCTCGATGCGCTCGAGGTCGGCGGCGTAGACGTCGAGGTTACGCCCCGGCATCTGCACGGCCTGATCATCCAGGTAGAGACCGACGGTCGGCCACTGCCCGACGGTGCCGCCGCCCTGCAGGATGGCCTGTCCGAGGCTGAGGCCGCGGATGGCGAAGTTGCCGTGGGTGGGGCCGAGCGAGGCGACCTGCACGTTCGGCAGGAACTTCACGAACTCGTCGATCGTGCTGACCTTGAGGTTCTGGAGGGTCTCGGTGGTCAGCGCCTGCACCGTGATCGGGACATTCTGGATGTTCTCAGAACGGCGCTGCGCGGTGACCACGACCTCTTCGAGTCCCAAGGCGTCCTCGGACTGCGCTGCGGCCTGTTGGCCTTGCGCGGACGCGACGGCGGCGAAGACCGCCGCGGAGATTTTTTTGTTCATCAAAGGTGTATCCCTCTGGCAACACAGCGTTGTGTCCGCTGCTTTTGTTGTGTAACCCACGTTCCCCGTTCGGTGCCGCCGTGGGGACGGCACAGCCCGGATTGAAAAGGAGGATAAGCCCATGTCGAGGGCGGCGACAAGATGGGTCGAGACCCGGGCGGGCGCGCGATGCGCGGATGCGACAACCGGTGTCGCAGCGCAGATGCCGTCCCGGTGCTCAGCGCTCGAGGTCGGTGACCGCCTGATAGACCTGATTATGCATGTCCTGATAGGTGCGGTTGGCTTGGCCGTCCGCGCCTCGCGCCACCTGAGCGAGCACCACCGCCACAATTCCTGTGCTGGGGCTCACCATCCAGTTGGTGTCGAGCACGCCGGGCCAGGTGTAGTCGCCGTTGCGGTTGGCCTGCGGCACATGCCGATGGTCGATGACCGGCGATACGCCGAGGCCGAAGCCCAGGCCGCGCCATTTCTCGCCATAGGCCTTGGCCATCGCGCCCGCCGACGCGTGGTCGCTCGTCATGAGTTCGATCGTGGCCGGTGCCAAGTATTGCCGACCCCCGAAACGGCCTCGGTCAGCGAGCATCTGCGCGAACCGCAGGTAATCCCCCGCTGTGGAGATGAGTCCTGCGCCACCCGAAGCGAAGGGCGGCGGTGCGGTCGGCGGGGTCGCGAGCGGGCCGCCGACCGGCTCGAGCTTGCCGGCGCCGTTGCGGCGGTAGGCGGTGGCGACGCGCGCCGCCTCCGTGGGCGGCACGAAGAACCCGGTTCGCGTCATGCCGAGCGGGCCGAACAGGCGCTGCTGCAGGAAATCGGCGAACGGCATCCCCGACACCACGGCCACCAGATGACCGAGCACATCGGTCGCGTAGCTGTACCGCCATTCAGCGCCCGGCTCGAAGTAGAGCGGTAGCGCGGCGAGCGCACGCATCTTGTCTTCGGCCGACTGCGGGCCCCAGAGGTTGAACGCGCTCCACTCGGCGGCGATGGGCGAGCCTTGGTCGTAGCCGGGGCCGTAACCGAGGCCCGCCGTGTGGGTCAGCAGCTGACGGACGGTGATCGGCTGGCGCGCAGGTTCGGTGCGCGGCTTGCCGCCGGGCTCGACCCCGACGAGGACCTTGGACTGCGCGAACGCGGGCAGCCAGCGCGAGACCGGATCATCGAGCTGCAGCTTGCCCTCTTCGTAGAGCATCAGCACCGCGACCGATGTCACGGGCTTGGTCATGCTGAAGATGCGGAAGCGCGTCTCGAGCGACATCGGCACGCCTTTCTCGCGGTCCTGCATGCCGACGGCGGCGGAGTAGACGAGCTTGCCGTCGCGCGCCACGAGGATCGCGTAGCCTGCCGCCGAATCGCGCTCCGTCTCGCGCTTGAAGAACTCGCCCATCGAGGCGAGCCGCTCCGAGGACATCCCGACCGATTCCGGCTTGGCGCGCGGCAGCGGGTAGGCGGGTCCGGCCGCGACGGCGTTGCCGTCGAGCGTCATCAGCAGCGGCGTGATGATGAGCGGGCTCAGCAACGGCGACAGTCTTCTCACGGCATGGCTCCGGCAGGCTCGATGCTGCATTATATCGGCACACAGCGAGAGGCCACCCGTGAAGACATTGCAGCACTACATCGACGGTCGTTGGGCCGAGCCCGTCAAGGCCGGCGAGCTTTTCCCGGTCATCGACCCCGCCACCGAAGGACAGGTCGCCGAGATCCGCATGGGTTCGCCGGCCGACGTCGACCTGGCGGTGGCCGCAGCCGTCCGTGCGTTCCCGACGTTCGCCGCTACGCCGCTCGCCGGTCGTCTCGACGCGCTGCACCGGTTGAACGCGGTCTTCAAGCGCCGCTTCGACGAGATGGCGGATGCCATCACCACCGAGATGGGCGCGCCGCACGACATGGCGCGCGAGGCGCAGGCCGCCTCCGGCACCGGCCACATCGAGGCCACCATCAAGGCGGCCGAGCAGATCGACTGGGAGGTGCGCATCGACGGCTCGAACGTGGTGCGCGAGCCGATCGGTGTCTGCGGACTGGTGACGCCCTGGAACTGGCCGATCAACCAGATCGTCGCCAAGGTCGCGCCGGCGATCGCGGCCGGGTGCACCATGGTCCTGAAGCCGAGCGAGCAGGCGCCGCTGTCTGCGCAGCTGTTCGCGGAGTTCGTGGACGAGGCCGGGCTGCCCACGGGCGTCTTCAACATGGTGCACGGCACCGGTCCCGCGGTCGGTCACGCCCTGAGCGCACATCCGGACATCGAGATGATGTCCTTCACCGGCTCGACGCGCGCCGGGGTCGACGTGGCGAAGACCGCGGCCGACACCATCAAGCGCGTGGCGCAGGAACTCGGCGGCAAATCGCCCAACATCATCTTCGCCGACGCCGACCTCGGTCGCGCGCTCGGCAACTCGGTACGCCGCTGCTTCTACAACACCGGGCAGTCATGCAACGCGCCGACGCGCATGCTGGTCGAGGCCTCGGTCTACGACCGCGCCGTCGACATCGTCGCGAAGCTCGCCGAGGCCACCCAGGTCGGCGACCCGCGGCAGCCGGGTCGTCATCTCGGACCGCTGGCCTCGCGCATCCAGTTCGAGCGCGTGCAGCGCTACATGCAGGTGGGCATCGACGAGGGCGCGCGGTTGGTCGCCGGCGGTCCGGGGCGGCCCGCGGGCATCGAGCGCGGCTTCTTCGTCAAGCCGACCGTGTTCGCGGGCGTGCACAACGGCATGCGCATCGCGCGCGAGGAGATCTTCGGGCCGGTGCTGGCGATGATCCCGTTCAAGGACATCGAGGAGGCGATCGCCATCGCCAACGACACGCCTTACGGGCTCGCGGCCTACCTGCACACCGGCGACCTCGAGAAGGGCCGCGCGGTGGCGCGGCGCCTGCGCGCCGGCAGCGTCCACATCAACGGCGCGGGGCAGGGCTACATGGAGCCGTTCGGCGGCTTCAAGCAGTCCGGCAACGGCCGCGAATGCGGCACCTACGGCCTGCTCGAGTTCCTCGAGCTCAAGTCCATCAACGGCTACTACGCCGCCTGACGGCGGCGGAGCGCACATGATCCTCAAAGATATCGAGACCTTCGTGGTCGGCAACCCGCCGCCGTCGTTCGGCGGGCGCTATTTCGTGTTCGTGAAGCTCACGACGGATGACGGCATCTCGGGCGTGGGCGAGGCCTACTGCGTGCCGTTCCACCCGGACCTGGTGGCGCGCATGCTCGAGGATGTCTTCGGGCGCTACATGGAGGGCCAGGACCCGCACGCCGTCGAGACCATGTGGCGCCGCGTCTATTCCAGCGGCTTCACGCAGCATCCCGACCTCACGCTGATGGGCGTGCTCAGCGCGCTCGAGATGGCCTGCTGGGACATCATCGGCAAGGCGGCGGGGCAGCCGGTCTACAACCTGCTGGGCGGCCTCGTCAACGAGCGCATCCGCACCTACACCTACATCTATCCGACCGCCACCGAGACCGACGCGATCTACCACGACGCCGAACGATCGGCCGAGCGTGCCGTCGAGTATGTGCAGCAGGGCTTCACCGCGATCAAGTTCGATCCGGCCGGGCCGTACACGGCCTTCGACGGCCGGCAGCTCTCGCTGACCGAGCTCGATCGCAGCGAGCGTTTCGTGCGGCTCATCCGCGAGGCCGTGGGCGGCAAGGCGGACCTGCTGTTCGGCACGCACGGCCAGATGACCGCCGCCGGCGCGATCCGCCTCGCCAAGCGTCTCGAGCCGTACGACCCGTTGTGGTTCGAGGAGCCGGTGCCGCCGGATTCACCCGAGGAGATGGCGCTGGTCGCCCGCGCCACCAGCATCCCCATCGCGGCGGGCGAGCGTCTCACCACCAAGTACGACTTCGCGCGGGTGCTGCGCGCCAACGCGGCCGCCATCCTGCAGATGAACCTCGGCCGCGTCGGCGGGCTGCTCGAGGCGAAGAAGATCGCCGGCATGGCCGAGGCGCAGCATGTGCAGATCGCGCCGCATCTCTACTGCGGCCCGATCGTGGGCGCCGCCAACATCCAGCTCGCCGCCTGCAGCCCGAACTTCCTCATCCTCGAGGGCATCGAGCGCTGGCAGGGCTTCCACGCCGACATCCTGCGCAAGCCCATCCGTTGGGAGGAGGGGTATGTGATCCCGTCGTCCGAGCCCGGCCTCGGCGTCGAGATCGACGAGGCGGTGGCGCGTGCCAACCCGTACCGCGGCGAGAAGCTGCACCTCGAGATGACCCAGCACCCGGCGGGCGTGTGAGCACCGAGGCCTTCGATTATGTGATCGTCGGCGGCGGTACCGCTGGGTGCATCGTCGCGAGCCGTCTCGCGATGGCGGGCGAGGCGAGCGTGCTGCTGCTCGAGGCGGGCGGCAGCGACCTGCGGCCGATGGTGCAGATCCCCATCGGCTACGCGCGGTTGCTGTTCGACAAGGATGTCAACTGGCTCTACGAGACCGAACCCGATGCGGGTCTCGCCGGCCGGCGCAGCTTCTGGCCGCGCGGCAAGGTGCTGGGCGGCTCCGGCTCCATCAACGCCATGGTCTACATGCGCGGCCTGCCCAACGATTTCGACGACTGGCGGGCGATGGGCAACATCGGTTGGGGCTACGACGATGTCCTGCCGTTCTTCAAGGCGGTCGAGGACCACGACGACGGCGATCCGCGCTTCCACGGCCGCGGCGGCCCCATCCATGTCACCGATGTGTCGCGCGACGTCCACCCGCTCTGCGACCGGTACATCGCCTCCTGCGAGGCGCTGGGCTTCGAGGCCACGCCGGACTTCAACGGCGAGCGGGGCGAGGGCGTCGGCATCTACCAGATCAACACCCGATCCGGGTTCCGCTCCTGCAGCGCCAACGAGCATCTGCGCAGCGCGCGGGGCCGCCGCAACCTCGAGGTGCGCACCAAGTCGCTCGCCACGCGGGTGCTGTTCGAGGGCAAGCGCGCCTCCGGCGTGCGCTACCTGCGGGGCGGCACGGAACACACCGTCACGGCGCGGCGGCAGCTGATCCTCTGCGGCGGCGCGATCAACACGCCGCAGCTGCTGCAGCTGTCGGGCGTCGGTGACGGGGCGCGCCTGCAGGCGATGGGCATCACGCCCGTGCACGACAGCCCGGCCGTCGGCCGCAACCTGCAGGACCACCTCGCGGTCTCGTACTTCTACGGATCCTCGGTGCCGACGCTCAACGACCAGCTCGGACCGTTCCTCGGCAAGGTGCGTGCGGCGTTCCGCTACGCGCTCACGCGCCGCGGGCCGCTCGCCATGAGCGTCAACCAGGGCGGCGGTTTCGTGCGCAGCGACCCGTCACAGCCGGTGCCGAACCTGCAGCTCTACTTCAACCCGGTGAGCTACACGCGCACGCCGCTGTCGTCCCGCAAACTGCTCAGCCCGGACCCGTTCTCGGCGTTCCTCATCTCCTTCAACGCCTGCCGACCGACGAGCCGCGGTGAGCTGCACATCGCCTCGACCGACCCGACCGCGCAGCCCT
>DAIMYL010000002.1:0-64392 GCA_036734505.1 Steroidobacteraceae bacterium
CGTGGCGGCGGCGAAGGTGATGGCCGGACAGGGCATGGCGGCGATCGGCGGCGGCATCGAGAGCATGTCGCGCGTGCCGATGGGTTCGGGCGGCGGCGCTTGGGCGACCGACCCCGCGGTCGCCTTCCAGACCTACTTCGTGCCGCAGGGCGTGAGCGCCGACCTCATCGCCACGCTCCACGGCTATTCCCGACAAGACCTCGATGCCTACGCGGTGGCGAGCCAGCAGCGCGCCGCCGCGGCCTGGGCCGAAGGGCGCTTCGCCCGCTCCATCGTGCCGGTGAAGGACATCCTCGGCATCACGCTGCTCGCGCACGACGAGACGGTGCGCGGCACGGTCACGCTCGAGTCCTTGGGCGCGCTCAAGCCTTCGTTCGCCGAGATGGGCGAGAAGTGGGGCTCGGACGGCGTGTCGCTGCTGCGCTACCCGCAGGTCGAGCGCATCCAGCACTCCCACCACCCCGGGAACTCGAGCGGCATCGTCGACGGTGCCGCCGCGGTGCTGGTCGGCAACGCGGCCTTCGGCCGCAAGACGGGCCTCAAGCCGCGCGCACGCATCCGCTCGTTCGCCTCGATCGGCTCGGAGCCCACCATCATGCTCACCGGCCCGACGCCTGCCACCGAGCGGGCGCTCAAGCTCGCGCGCATGTCGACGGCGGACATCGACCTCTTCGAGCTCAACGAGGCCTTCGCTTCCGTGGTGCTGCGCTTCATGGAGGCGCTCTCGGTGCCGCACGACAGGATCAACGTCAACGGCGGCGCCATCGCCATGGGCCACCCGCTCGGCGCCACCGGCGCCATGATCCTGGGCACGCTGCTCGACGAGATGGAGCGGCGCGGCCTCGGCACCGGCCTCGCCACGCTCTGCGTCGGCGCGGGCATGGGCACCGCCACCATCATCGAGCGGATCTGAGGGAGACCACCATGACCACCGTGATCCGCCAGGACATCGATCAGGACGTCGTCGTCTGGACGATGGACCACCCGACCAAGTCCACCAACACCATCGATCAGGTCTTCCTCGACGACCTCGAGGCCTGCATCGAGCGCTTGAAGTCGGACCCCGCGCTCAAGGGCGCGGTGGTGACCTCGGCCAAGCAGCTGTTCCTCGCCGGCGCCGACCTCAACGACATCGAGAAGAACGCCGATGCGATGGCGAAGCTGCCGCCCGCCGAGATGTTCGAGAAGGTGTTCTCGCTGTCGAGCCTGCTGCGCAAGCTCGAGACCTGCGGCAAGCCGGTCGCCTGCGCCATCAACGGCACGGCGATGGGCGGCGGTCTCGAGATCGCGCTCGCCTGCCACCAGCGCTTCGTCGCCGACCTGCCGGGCCTCGTGGTCGGTCTGCCGGAGGTGCAGATCGGGCTGCTGCCCGCGGGCGGCGGCACGCAACGCCTGTCGCGCATGCTCGGCATCCAGGCGGCGGCGCCGCTGCTGCTCGAAGGCAAGGCGCTCGACCCGAAGGCCGCGCTCGCCGCCAAGGTGATCGACGCGGTCGTGCCGCCCGCCGAACTGCTCGAGCGCGCCAAGGCCTGGGTGCGCTCGGGCCCCGATTGCGTGAAGCCCTGGGACAAGAAGGATTTCCGCATCCCGGGCGGCGCCGGTCCCATGGACCCGCGCGTGGCCGGCATGTTCGTCGTCACCAACGCGATGGTGCACGAGAAGACCGCCGACAACCTGCCCGCGCCGCAGGCCATCCTGTCCTGTCTCTACGAGGGCCCGCTGCTGCCGATGGACACGGCGCTGCGGCTCGAGTCGAAGTACATGACCAAGCTCATGATCGACGGCACGACGCGCAACATGGTGCGCACGCTGTTCGTCAACAAGACGCGCTGCGAGAAGCTGTTCCGCCGCCCCGAGGGCGTGCCGAAGGCCGAGTTCAAGCGCATCGGTGTGATGGGCGCGGGTCTCATGGGCGCGGGCATCGCGCAGGTGGCCGCGCGGGCCGGCATCGATGTCGTGCTGCTCGACCGCGACGCGGCGGCGGCGGTGCGCGGCAAGGAAGGCATCGCCAAGCGCCTCGGTGACGCGGTGGCGAAGGGGCGGCTCGACGCCGCCAAGGCCGAGCAGGCGTTGGCGCGCATCACGCCTGCGGGCGATGCTGCGGCGCTGCGCGGCGCGCAGCTCGTGGTCGAGGCCGTGTTCGAGGACCGCGCCGTCAAGTCCGCCGTGCTCGGCGCAGCCGATGCGGCGCTCGGATCCGACGCCGTGCTCGCCTCCAACACCTCGACGCTGCCCATCACGGGTCTCGCCGACTACACCAAGCGGCCGCGCAACTTCGTCGGCCTGCATTTCTTCTCGCCGGTGGACCGGATGCCGCTGGTCGAGGTGATCCGCGGCCGCAAGACCTCGGACGCCACGCTCGCGCGCGCGCTCGACTTCGTCGCGCGGCTGCGCAAGACGCCGATCGTGGTCAACGACTCGCGCGGCTTCTTCACCAGCCGATTCTTCGGCAGCTATGTCAACGAAGGCATCGCGATGGTGGGCGAAGGCGTCGCGCCGGCGCTGATCGAGAACGTGGCCCGCATGCTCGGCATGCCGGTGGGTCCGCTCGCGGTGCAGGACGAAGTCGGCCTGGACCTCGCGGTCAGCGTCACGCGCCAGACCAAGGCCGACCTCGGCGACGCCTGGCAGCCCGGCACCTCCTACCCGATCGTCGAGAAGCTCTCCGCGGAGCTCGGTCGCCACGGCCGCAAGAGCGGCGGCGGCTTCTACGACTACCCGGCGGGCGGCAAGAAGCAGCTGTGGCCGGGTCTCGCCGGCATCTGGGCGCCGCGCGACCCGCAGCCGGATGCGGCCGAGGTGCGCCGCCGCATGCTCTTCATCCAGCTCATCGAGGCGCTGAAGTGCATGCAGGAAGGTGTGCTCGAGGACCCCGCCGACGGGGATGTGGGTGCCGTGTTCGGCGTCGGTTTCCCGGCGTATACGGGCGGACCCTTCTCGTACATCGACCACCTCGGCGCCGAGCGCGTGCTGCAGGAGTGCAACGCGTTGGCCAAGCGCCACGGCGAACGCTTCAAGCCGCCGCGACTGCTGCGGCAGATGGCGCGCGACGGCAAGCGCTTCTACGGCGGCTAGCGGATGTCGATCACGACCTCGCGGATGAGGCCGTCGAAATCGAGCGACGCCGGGTAGTCCGGCGTGACCGGCCCGCCGAGGTCGGTGCCGATGTCCATGGTCTCGTGGATCGAGAACAGGAACGGGATGGTGTGCGGCAGGCGCAGGCGTCCCGCAGGGCGGCCGTCCACCTTCATCACCGCCGTCGCCGGCCCGCCGCTCATCGGCTTGTCGTAGTCGAGCGCGAGCTCGAGGGTCGAAGCGCCGGCGCGCAAGGGCCGGTCGCCGACCAGCCGGAAGAACTCGGCGTCGGCGTAGTTGTAGGTGTAGACCGGTCGCCGTCGCTCATCGACATGCAGCGCCCAGCCGCCGGCGATGCCGCCGAACGCGGCCACCACGCCGCCCTTCTGCTGCGCCGTCAGGTCGAGCGTCGCGGTGACGGTGTGCGAGCGCATCACCGTCGGCGGTGCCTGCACCTCGGGGATGCCGCGCGATCCCTGGTGGAGCACATGGCGCTTGCGCCCGCCGTGCAATATCGGCAGGCCCGCGGTCTGGGTGTTGTCGATGAGCGGCAGCACCTGGTTGCGACCTGCTTCGTGCCAGAACAGCGCCTGCAGTTCGGCGACCTTGGCGGAGTTCTCCGCCGCGAGGTCGCGCGACTGCGAGAAATCGGCGTCCAGGTCGTACAGCTCCCAACGGTCCTCGAGCGGGGACTTGGTGATCGGGTTGCGCACATTCCAAGGCGTACGACCTCGGTAGACCGAGGCCATCCAGCCGTCGTGGTAGATGGCGCGGTTGCCGAACACATTGAAGTACTGCGTGCGGCGCGGTGCAGGCGCCTTCGCATCGTCGAAGGTCGGTACCAGGCTCAGGCCGTCGATGGGCTGCTGCGCCACGCCGTTGACCGACGCCGGCGCCGCGATGCCGGCGGCCTCGAGCAGCGTCGGCGCGATGTCCGATACGAACGCGAACTGCGAGCGCAGCCCACCGCGGTCCTTGATGCGCGCCGGCCAGCTCATCACGAGCGGATTGCGGATGCCGCCGAGGTGCGAGGCGATCTGCTTCATCCACGGGAACGGCGTATTGAGCGCGTAGGCCCAGCCGGCGTTGTAGTGGGCATGTATCTGCGGGCCGCCGATCTTGTCGAGCACGGCGAGGGCATCGGTCGGCTTCTCGGGGACACCCTGCAGGCGGGCCATGTAGCGGATCGACCCTGAGGGCCCCGCTTCGCCGCTCGCACCGTTGTCGCCCACGATGTACACGAACAGCGTGTCTTCGAGCGCGCCCATCGCCGCGATCGAATCGCGCAGGCGCCCGATCTGCGCGTCGGTGTGCGCAAGGAACCCGGCGTAGGCCTCCATGTGCCGCTCGGCGATCCGACGCTCATCGCGGCTGAGCGAGTCCCAGGCCGGCAGCTCGGCGGGCCGCGGCACCAGCGCCGCATCGGCGGGGATCACGCCGAGCTTCTTCTGGCGCGCGAAGTTCTCCTCGCGCAGCCGGTCCCAGCCGGCTGCGAACCGGCCTCGGTAGCGGGCGATCCACTCGGGCGGCGCCTGCAGCGGCGCGTGCGCGGCGCCCGGCGCGAAGTACACGAAGAACGGTCGGTCGGGCGTGGCGCTGCGATGCCGCTGCATCCAGCCGATCGCCTTGTCCGTGAGGTCCTCGGTGACGTGGTAGCCGGGGCTGCGCGGCGTCGGGATGAAGGTCTGGTCCTGCACCAACGTGGGCGCGAACTGGTCGACCTCGGCGGGCAGGAAACCGTAGAAGTGGTCGAAGCCTTGGCGCAGCGGCCAACGGTCGTAGGGCCCGGCGGGCGAGGACTCCCACTCGGGCGCGAGATGCCACTTGCCGAACACCGCGGTGCCGTAGCCGTTCTGGCGCAGCACTTCGGCGACGGTCGCGGCGCTGCGCGGCAGCACGCCGGCGTAGCCCGGATACGCGGCGGGCGTGTTGAGCACCGCGCCGACGCCGACCGCATGCGGGTTGCGGCCGGTGAGCAACGCGGCCCGCGTCGGCGAGCAGATCGCCGTGGTGTGGAAGCGGTTGTAGCGCAGGCCGGCGTCGGCGAGCGCCTGCAGCGTCGGCGTCTCGATCGGGCCGCCGAAGGTGCTGGTGGCCGCGAAGCCCACATCGTCCAGCAGCACGACGACGATGTTGGGCGCGCCGCGCGGCGCGGTGGCGAGACCCATGCGCAGCTTGGGGTACTCCGCCGGGACCACGGTGCCGGACGGCGACTGGGAGACGCGGGCCTCAGGCAGCGACTGCGCGCGGGCGTCCGACGTCGGGAATGCGAGTCCGGTGATGACGGTGGCGGCTGCGGCCGCGAAGGCGCTGCGGATCACCTCGCGATCCCCGGCTTGTCCTCCGGCGCCTGCGGCGGCGTCCAGCGGGGCGGGCTGACGCCCGGCGGCGAGCCGGGCAGGCCGTAGTAGAAGTGGCCGGCGGTCAGGCCGCCGTCGACCGCCAGCTCGCTACCCATGCAGTACGACGACTCGTCGCTGGCGAGGAACACGAAGCAGTCGGCGGCCTCCTCGGGCCGGCCGGCACGCTGCGCGGCGAACTGCTTGAAGGCCATGTCGAAGTGCGCGGCCGGCACTCCGGTCGGGTTCGCCATCGGCGTGTTGATGCCGCCGGGGTGCACGGAGTTGACGCGGATGCCGTGCGCACCGAGCTCGAGCGCGGCCACCTTGGTCATGCCGCGCACCGCGAACTTCGAGCTGACATAGGCCGTGAGCGCGTTGGCGCCGGAAAGGCCGTCGGCCGAGGAGTTGTTGATGATCGACCCCTTGCACTGCTTCATCATCTGCGGTGCCACGGCGCGCAGGCCGTTGAAGGTGCCCACCACGTTGACCTCGAGGATGCGGCGCAGATCCGCCGCGCTCGTGGACATCAGGTCCTTGAACATCAGGATGCCGGCGTTGTTGACGAGCACGTCCAGCCGCCCGTGCTGGCCGACCATGGTTTCGACGATCTCCTGCCAGCGCGCCTCGTCGGCGACGTCATGGCGGAACGCGGTCGCGCGCGGTCCGAGCGCGCCGGCCGTGTCATCGACCTCCGGCAGGATGTCGGTGAGCGCGACGACGGCGCCTTCCTCGATGAAGCGTCGGGCGATGGCGGCGCCCATGCCGCGCGCCGCGCCCGTGACGATGGCGATCTTGCCGTCCAGCCTTCCCATGCGAACCCCCGGGCGGCGCTGCGGCGCCGGTCAGTGCCTATCTCTTCTGCGTCTGCTTGGCGCGTGCCATGTTGATGGCGACGTCCTCGATCATGTCTTCCTGGCCGCCGACGGTCTTCATGCGGCCCATCTCGATGAGGATCTCGGCCGACGACACGCCGTACTTGGCGGCCGCGCGCTTGGCAAACAGCAGGAACGACGAGTACACGCCGGCGTAGCCGAGCACCAGCGAGTCGCGGTCGATGCGGATCGGCATGTCCATGATCGGGGTGACGAGGTCCTCGGCGACGTCGGCGAGGCGCATGACATCGACACCGGTGCCGATGCCCATGCGGTGGCAGACCGCGTTGAACACCTCGAGCGGGGTGTTGCCGGCGCCGGCGCCGAGGCCGGCCGCGGAGCCGTCGATGCGCGCAGCACCGGCTTCGACCGCGGCGATCGAGTTGGCGATGCCCATGGCGAGGTTGTGGTGGCCGTGGAAGCCGATCTCGGTGTCGGGCTTCAGCCGCTCGCGCAGCAGCGCGATGCGGGCGGTGACGTCGGCGGGCAGCATGTAGCCGGCGGAGTCGGTGCAGTAGATGCAGTTCGCGCCGTAGCTCTCCATCAGCAGCGCCTGCTCGACGAGCTTCGCCGGCTCGAGCATGTGCGCCATCATCAGGAAGCCGACGGTGTCGAGACCGAGCTTGCGCGACAGCGCGATGTGCTGCTCGGAGACGTCGGCCTCGGTGCAGTGCGTGGCCACCCGCAGCGTGGCGACGCCGAGGTCCTTCGCCATGCGCAGGTGCTCGACGGTCCCGATGCCGGGCAGCAGCAGCGCCGAGACCTTGGCGCGCTTGACGGTGCCGATGACGGCGCTGAGGTATTCCTCGTCGGTGTGCAGCGGGAAGCCGTAGTTGACGGACGCGCCGCCGAGCCCGTCGCCGTGGGTGACCTCGATCAGGTGCACGCCGGCCTCGTCGAGGCCGCGTGCGATGGTGGTCATCTGCTCGACGGTGATCTGGTGGCGCTTCGGGTGCATGCCGTCGCGCAGGCACATGTCGTGCAGCTTGATGCTGCGGGCGATCGTCTGCGGGCTCATCAGCGGGCCTCCCGGTAGGCGCCTGCGGCGATCTCGGGCGCGAGCATCTCGGCGGTGCGCAGCGCGGCGGCGGTCATGATGTCGAGGTTGCCGGCGTACTTCGGCAGGTAGTCGCCGAGCCCCTCGACCTCGAGGTAGATCGAGACGCGCTTGCCGTCGAACACCGGTCCGTTCTTGAGCGTGTAGCCGGGCACGTAGCGCTGCACCTCGGCGATCATCCTGTGCACCGAGTCGGTGATCGCGGCCTGGTCGGGCTCGCCCTCGGTGAGGCAGTGCACGGTGTCGCGCATGATGAGCGGCGGCTCGGCGGGGTTCAGGATGATGATGGCCTTGCCCTTGCGCGCGCCGCCCACCTGCTCGATGCCCTGCGCGGTGGTGCGCGTGAACTCGTCGATGTTCTTGCGCGTGCCGGGGCCCGCCGAGCGCGACGACACGGTGGCGACGATCTCGGCGTAGGCGACCGGCTGCACGCGGCTCACCGCGGCGACCATGGGGATCGTGGCCTGCCCGCCGCAGGTGACCATGTTGACGTTCATCTCGCGGCGACCGGCGTGCGCGGCGAGGTTGACGGGCGGTACGCAGAACGGGCCGATGGCGGCGGGCGTGAGATCGATGGTGACGACGCCGGCCTCGCGCAGCTTGCGCGCGTTCTCGTGGTGCACATAGGCCGAGGTGGCGTCGAAGGCGATGCGGATGTCGTCGGCCGCGAGATGCGGCAGCAGCCCGTCTACACCCTCGGTGGTGGTCTTGAGTCCATGCTGCCGGGCGCGGGCGAGGCCCTCGGAGGCGGGGTCGATGCCCACCATCCAGACCGGGTTGATGTCGGCGCTGCGCAGCGCCTTCATCATGAGGTCGGTGCCGATGTTGCCCGAGCCGATCAGCGCGGCGTTGATCCTGTGTCCCATGCCCCCGGTCTCCACCCCCCGTTGCAGGACGGGGATTTCTGCGAATAACGACGGTCCGACGCCCGATTTTATTACCGATTCGTAGAAAATGTGGACTATATTTACGCAATCGCAAGGCTTCAAGGGGATGCCCCATGGGCGCTGGACCGTCGATCGAGGCGCGGCTCGACCGGCTCGAGTCGCTGGAGGAGATCCGGCAGCTGCCGGCCCGCTACGGATTGGCCCTGGACATGCGCGACATGGACGCGCTGGCGGGCCTGTTCGTCGAGGATGTGCGCGTCGGCCGGGACCGCGCCGGGCGGCGTGCGCTGCGCGACTGGCTCGACGAGACCATGCGCGTGCAGTTCAGCGGCACTTCGCACCACATCGGCAACCACATCATCGAGTTCGCCGATCCCGACCATGCACGCGGCGTCGTGTATTCCAAGAACGAGCATGAGACCCCGACCGACTGGGTCATCATGCAGATGATGTATGTCGACGACTACGAGCGCCGGGGCGGACGCTGGTTCTTCAAGCGCCGCCTGCCGCTCTACTGGTACGCGACCGACCTCAACAAGCCGCCGCTCGGCGAGCGCAAGATGCGCTGGCCCGGGGTCGAACCCTACGAGGGCGGCTATCACGGCTTCTTCCCGAGCTGGCGCGAGTTCTGGGAACGGGGCGGTCCGCCCGACGCCGATGTCGTCGAGCCGGCGCCCTTCGACGAGTTCATCCTGCGGATGCGGCGCGACGCCGCGCCGCCCAAAGTGAAGGTGCGCTGAGACGGCGTGCGCCAGCGGCGCAGAGGACGGTTCCATGACGACAGGATCTGATGGCATGACGCGGCGGGAATTCGTGGGCGCCGCGACCGCGGGGCTGGCGCTCGGCGCGACGGTCTCCACCGGCGTCGCCGCTGCGCAGACGGCGCCGCCGTCGATCGCGCCGCCTTGGGACGCGCTCGATGCCTACGACGCCACCGGGCTCGCCGAGCTCGTGCGCGGCCGCCGCGTGAGCGCCGCTGAGCTGCTGGAGCGCTCCATCGCGCGCATCGAGCGCTTGGATCCGGTGGTCAACGCGGTGACGGTGCGGCATTTCGAGCTCGCGCGGTCCTCGCTCGCGACGCTCGACCCGAAGGCGCCGTTCGCGGGCGTGCCGTTCCTGCTGAAGGACCTGTGGGTCGCGATGTCGGGCACCGCCACCACCAACGGCAGCCGCTTCTTCGCCGGCGCCATGGCCGATTACGACGGCGAGCTCATCAAGCGTTTCCGCCGCGCGGGCCTCGTGATCGTCGGCAAGGCGGCGAGCCCCGAGCTCGGTCTGACGACGACCACGGAGTCGGCGCTCAACGGTGCGGTGCGCAACCCGTACTCGCTCGGCCGCATCGCCGGCGGATCCTCGGGCGGTTCGGCCGCCGCGGTGGCGGCGGGGATGGTGCCGATCGCGCACGCGACCGACGGCGGCGGCTCGATCCGCATCCCGGCCGCCTGCTGCGACCTCGTGGGCCTCAAGCCCTCGCGCGGCCGCGTGCCGTTCTCGATCCGCCGCTACGAAGGTTGGGCGGGCTTGAGCGTGCAGTTCGCGGTGTCGCGCAGCGTGCGCGACTCGGCGCGGCTGCTGGATGCGGTCGCGGGACCGGAGGCGGGCGCCACGGCCATGGCGGCGCCGGCGCCGGGAGCGTTCCTCGAGGCCACGCGCCGACGGCCGGGTCCGCTGCGCATCGCGCGCCTGCGCGCACCTTTCTCCGGTACGCCGGTGGACCCCGAGTGCGAGCGCACGGCCGACCTCGCGGCCGAGGTCTGCCGCCGTATGGGCCATACCGTCGCCGACGCCACTCCGAAGATCGACTTCAAGGCCTACAACACGGCCTTCGGCACCGTGCTCTCGGTGCAGACGCTCGCGGCCATCTATGCCCGCGAGGCGCAGCTCGGCCGTGCCTGCACCGAGGCGGATGTCGAGCCGGTGACCTGGTTCATCGCGCAGTCCGGACGCTCGATCGACGGCTTGGCGTACGCCGCGGCCCGCGACACCTTCGACCAGACGGCGCGCGACATGGCGGCCTTCCACCAGGAGTGGGACCTGCTGCTCTCGCCGACGCTCGCGCAGCCGCCGGTCGAGCTCGGCAAGCTCGGGCTGTCGCCCAAGGATTTCCGCCAGTACGCGACCGATGTGTCGCTGTTCTCGCCCTACACCTCGCTCGCCAACGTCACGGGGCAGCCGGCGATCTCGCTGCCGCTGCGGCTTGATGCGGCCGGTCTGCCGAGCGGCGCGATGTTCCTCGGGCGATATGCCGAGGAGGCGACGCTGCTGGCGCTGGCGGCGGCGATCGAGCGCGAGCTGCCCTGGTCGGGACGGCGCGCGGGGTTCAGGGCCGCGGGCTGACCGTCGTCGCGGCGGACATCGCGGCAGCGAGCTGCAGCCGCAGCGTCACCAGATGCTCGACGTACTCGACCGCTTCCTGCGTCGGGATCGCCTCGCGCCGCAGCCGCTCCAGCCATGCGGTGGTCGCCGCGCGCAGCACGCGCGGGTCCTCGGGCGCGGCGAGCCAGGCCCAGTCGGCGAGATGGCAGGCGAGGCGGATGTCCTGCACGGCGACCTGCTCGATGCGGCGCAGCATCGGCTCGATGCCGCCGGCGAGCGCCACGATCTCCTTCGCCTGCGCCGCGCGGGTCGCGGGGTCCCACTCCGACGGCAGTCCGTTCCACCAACCCGAGTATTCCTGCGCGACCGTGCGCGCGATGTCGCGCGGCGTCGTGTAGAGCTCGGCCGCGTCGGGCAGCGCGGCGAGCTCGGGCGGCAGCGTCACGCCGGCGCCGACATCGTACTTGCGCGTACCGGCGTTGAGCGCGGCGAGGGTCTGCGACTCCACGGACTCCAGCATGCGGGCCTGGTCGGTGAAGCGCCGCACCACCTCGTCGGTGTCGGTGATCGCCGGGCCGTGCATGGGGAAGGCGATGCGCGGCTTCAAGGCGGCCATGTCGCGCAGGGCCTGCGCCCAGGTGCCGACATGGCGCTGACGGCGCTTGCCGTTGCCGGCGTTCGGCAGGAAGGGCTGGAAGTAGTCCGCCGCCACCACGATGCCGCGCGTCGGCACGGAGACCCAGAGCTGGTCCGCGGTCTCGCCGGGCGCATGGGTGAGCACGAAGCGGTCAGCGCCGATCGTGAGCTCGAGGCGACCATCGAAGGTGCGCGTCGGCATCGGCAGTCGCGCCGGGTCGTCCGGAAACTCGGCGAGCGTCTGGTTGTTGAGACGCGAAGTGAACCCGCGGCTCGCGATGTCGCGCCGCACCTCGTCGGCGAGCGCGGAGGTGGCGATGATCTGCGGCCGCTCGCCGGCTTCGAGCAGCGCCCACGCGCCCAACATGTGGTCGATGTGGTGGTGGGTGTAGATGATGGTGTGCACGCGCTTGCGGCTGAGGGTCCGCAGCGTGTCGCGCAGCGCCGGACCTGCGGGCGCATAGCCGGCATCCACCAGTACCAGCCCCTCGCTCGTCTCGAACACCGCGACATTGACCCACGGGAACCGCAGCAGCCAGGTGCCCTTGCCGTGGGGTTCGACAGTGAGCTTGTCGCGCGCGTCCGCGAGCGCCGGCGCGAAGTCGCGCGAGTACATGTGGTTGGCGATGGGCGCGGAGAAGGCGTTGCCGAAGCCGCCCACGCGACCGACCGCCTTGGCGAGGAAGGGGTGCTCGCGGTAGATCGCGCTGCGCGCTGCGGACCGGGCCGCCGGGTCGTGCACGGCGTCCTGCGTCGCGGGCGAGGCGACGGACATCTGCGCGCCGACGATCGCGGGCGCCAGCGTCAGGACCAGCGCCATGCCGCGCCTCGCTGCGCGCCATCGGCCCGGGCGAAGCGCGGTCACGCCGGTGTGGCCCGCGGGTAGTCGGTGTAGCCCTTCGCGCCCGGCGTGTAGAGCGTCTTGCGGTCGAAGGGCGCAAGCGGCAGGCCCTGGGCGATGCGCTCGACGAGGTCCGGGTTGCCGACATAGTGGCGGCCGAAGGAGACGGCATCACCGGTCCCGTCGCGCAGCGCGGCGCGCGCGGTGTCGGGCTCGAAGCCGTCGTTGATGATCAGCGCGCCGTCGTGGTGGGCGCGGGCGAGCGCGAAGGCGTCGATGGCGCGGCCGGGCGAAGCGATCACATGCAGGTAGGCGCAGCGCAGCGGGCGCAGTGCGTCGAGCAGCACCGAGTAGGTCGCGACGGGGTCGTGGTCGAGCACATCGTTGAAGGGGTTGCCCGGACAGATGCGCAGGCCGACCCGCCCGGCGCCGATGGCGCCGCACAAGGCCTCCATGACCTCGACCACGAAGCGCGCACGCCGCGCCGGCGAGCCGCCGTAGCCGTCGGTGCGCAGGTTGGTGTTGGCGGCGAGGAACTGCATCGGCAGGTAGCCGCTGGTGCCGTGCAGCTCGACGCCGTCGAAGCCCGCTTCGCGCGCCATGCGTGCCGAGGTGGCGTAGTCCGCGACCGTCGCGGCGATGTCCGCCGCCGACATCGCCTCGGGTTCGTCGCAGGGCTGCATGCCCGCGGTGTCGGTGTAGAGCGACGCCGCGGCGCGGATCGCCGAGGGCGCGACGGTGCGCGCCCCCGCGCGCTTGTTGTGGCGGCTCGCGATGCGGCCGACATGCATGAGCTGCGCGACGATGCGGCCGCCGCGGGCGTGCACGGCATCGGTGACGGCGCGCCAGGCCTCGACCTGCGCGGCCTCATGCAGTCCCGGGGTGCGCGGGTAGCCCTTGCCGTGGATGGAGGGCTGCACGCCCTCCGTGACGATCAGTCCCGCGGAGGCACGCTGCGCGTAGTACTCGACGTGCAAGGCGGTCGGCCGGTCGTCGGCATCGGCGCGGCTGCGCGTCATCGGCGCCATCACGATGCGGTTGCGGCAGTCGATGTCGCCGAGCGCGAGCGGCTCGAGGAGCGGATCGCGCTCGGTGGGCAGGGTGCCGATCACAGGGGCCAGACCGTGGCTTCGGCGCCGCCGTCGAGTTCCAGGGTCTTGCCGGTCATCCAGGAGGACGCCGGCGAGGCGAGGTAGAGCGCCGCGGAAGCGATGTCCTCGACCGTGCCGAGCCGCGCGAGCGGCGTGCGTGCTTCCATGGCGCCTCGCACCTCGGGCGTGAGGAACTTCGCCAAGGCGTCGGTGACCACAGGCCCCGGCGCGATCGCGTTCACGCGCACCGCGGGCGCGAAGTCCTGCGCCAGCAGGCGTGTGAGCTGCGTGAGCGCGGCCTTGGCCGTGCCGTAGCCCGAGAAGCTGCGCTGCGCGTAGCGCGCCGCGGCGGAGGTGATGTTGATGACGCTGCCGGCGCCGCCGGCGCGCAGGTGCGGCACAGCGAGGCGCGTCAGCGCGTAGGCCGGCAGCACGTTCCACTCGAGCGTCTTGAGGAACTGCTCAGGGGTGGTGCGCAGCGGGTCGTTGGGACCCGCCCCGCCGGCGTTGTTCACGAGCACATCGAGACGACCGAGACCGTCGACGCAACCTTTGACGATGGCTTCGGCGGCGCCGGGCTGCGAGATGTCCGCCGGCAGCGCCACGGCGCGACGACCGAGCGCGCGAGCCGCGGCGGCCACCGCGTCGAGGTCCGCCTGCGTGCGGGCGGTGACGGCGAGGTCGGCACCGGCCGCGGCGTAGGCGAGCGCGATCGCCCGCCCGATGCCGCGTCCGGCCCCGGTGACCAACGCGACGCGGCCGTCGAGACGGAAACGCGGCGCGAGGTCCATCGTGTCGGCGCTCACCGCCCCGGACTCACCAGCGACCGGTGAACTCGATGCCGTAGGTGCGCGGTGTGCCCCAGTAGGCCTGCGTCAGGCTGCCGAAGCCGGGACCGAAGTCGATCATGTTCTGGATGTACTTCTCGTCGAACAGGTTCTTCGACCACAGCGCCACGCCGACCTGCGCACCGCCCATCTCGAAGCCGTCGAACGACAGCCGCGCGTTGACGAGCGTGTAGCTCTTGATGCGCGTGTCGTTGGCGAGCGCGGAGCTGGCCGAGGCGGGGTCCTTCGTCGTCACGGTCACCGGATACGGATACAGCGTGTGGTCGCCCATGTAGGTGGCGTCGACCAGCAGCCGCGCCTCCGCGCCGAACAGGCTGCCGAGCGCCGCGTCGACCGAGGCCGACATCGTCGTCTCGGGCAGGTGCGGCAGCAGGCGGTTGAAGGCGACATCGACGCCGCGGTCGACGAACTTGTCGAACTCGCCGTCCATCTTGCCGAGCGACGCCTGCACGCGCGTGCCCTGCTCGAACTGGTAGCCGACCTCGACCTCGAGGCCCTTCACGTTCGCCTCGCCGGCGTTCTTGATCGAGGAGCCGGCGGCGCCGGAGGCCTCGAAGATCGACAGCTGCATGTCCTGCGAGTCGTTGTTGAACACCGCGACGTTGGCGTAGCCGCGGTTGTCCGCGAACAGCCACTTGGCGCCGAGCTCGGTCGACTTCAGGTTCTCGGGCAGATAGGGCGTGGTGGCCTGCGCGACGTTCACCGGGATCGGGTTGGAGGGGTCGCCCGCCTCGCCGTTGAAGCCGCCGCTCTTGAAGCCCTCGGCGTAGCGCAGGTAGGTGGTGAAGCCGTCACGCACCCGCCAGGTGACGCCCACGAGCGGCGTGGTGTCGCTGAACGACTTCTTGGCGCGGGTGAAGCAGGGCACATAGTCGAACACGCCCGGGATGCCGGCGCAGCGCTCGGTGGACTTCTCCTCGTCCGTCCAGCGCAGCCCGGCGGTCACGGTGAAGCGGTCGTTGAGGTCGTAGTCGATCTGGCCGAACACGGCCTTCGCGGTGGTCTCGAAACCGTACTGCGACTTGAAGCTCACGCCGGCGCCGGGGCCGAACTCGTTGAAGTACCCCTGCGGGTTGTCGGTGAAGCCGTCGTCCTTGAAGTAGTAGAGGCCGGCGACATACGACAGCGCGCCGCTCTTGCCGACCCACTGGAACTCCTGCGAGAAGGAGTCGTAGTCGGAGAGGCGCTGCGTGTGCGCGATGTCGAGCGGCGAGCCGTCGAGGTCGAGGCCGTCCTCCCAAGTGAGCTTGCGCTTGGCGGTGATCGACTTCAGCGTGTTCGAGTCGTTCGCCTGCCACTCCAGGGTGATCGAGTGGCCCTGCGTCTTCGAGCGCTCGAAGGACGGGCCGTCGACCGTCGTCTTCTCGTCGCGGCCCGTCGAGACGTAGGGCGCCATGAACGGCAGCAGCGCGCGGTAGAGCTGCGAGTGCGCGGGGTTCTGGTCGATGTCGTTGTAGTCGCCGCGGTAGGCGATGTTGAGCGAGTCGCTCGGGTCGAGGTCGATGGCGAGACGGGCGCTCTTCGAGTCGACGTTGTTGAGGTCCTCGGTCGAGGCCTTGCGTCCCGGGGGACCCGGCAGGTTGCCGACCTCGTTCTCGATCCAGCCGTCGCGCTTGCGGGCGGCGAGGGCGAGGTTCACCTTGGCGATGCCCATCGTCGGCAGATCGATGGAGATTTTGCCGCCGCGCGCCGAGTAGTTGCCGAAGTGCAGCGAGGCGCTGCCCGAGGCCTCGCCGGACGGTCGGCGGGTCGTGACGTTGAAGGCGCCGGCGAGCGTGTTGCGGCCCCACAGCGTGCCCTGCGGTCCGCGCAGCACCTCGACGCGGTCGATCTCGATGAGGTCGAAGAGGGCGCCCTGCACCTTGCCGACATAGACGCCGTCGACATAGATGCCGACCGCCGGATCCCAGGAGAGGGCGGGGTTGATGGTGACGCTGCCGCGGATGGCGATCTGCGCCGCCGTCGAGTTGCCGGGCGTGGCGCTCACCTGCAGGTTCGGTGCGAAGCCCTCGAGGCTCTGGACGTTGGTGATGCCGCGGCGCTCGATGGCGTCGCCCGACAGTGCGGTGACCGCGATCGGCACATCGATGAGCCGCTGCTCACGCTTCTGCGCGGTGACGAGGACCTCCTCGAGGGCGCCGGCGTCCTGCGCGTGCACGGCAGGTGCGATCGCGAGCGCGACGGCGAGCGAGATGAGGGGACGGATGCGGTGGGTCGGGTTCATCGTGGACTCCTGGAGTCAGAAGAAGTACGAGCCGCCGTTCGCCACCAGCACGCTGCCGGTGACATACGAGGCTTCGTCGCTGGCGAGGAAGCGCACGGCGGCGGCGACCTCGTCAGGACGGGCGAGACGGCCGAGCGGGATCGCCTTCTCGAGGCTGGAGATCCACTCGTCCGGGATGGAGCGCATCAGCGGCGTGTCGGTCGGGCCCGGCGCCACCGCGTTGATGCGGATGCCGCGCGAAGCGACCTCGCGCGACAGCGCGCGGGTCAGGCCGACCAGCGCCGCCTTGCTGGTGACATAGTGCACCGGGCCTTCGCCCGACTGCACCGCCGTCGAGGCGATGTTGACGATGGAGCCGCGGATGTCCTGCGCCGCCATGATGCGCAGCGCCTCGCGGGTGCAGTAGAACGCGCCGTCGAGGTTCACGCCCATCACCGCGCGCCAGCCCTCGTCCTCCATGAAGACGAGCTGTTCGACATGGGTCTTGGGCTTCTCGCCGCGCGCCAGTTCGGCGTTGCGGGCGGCCATCAGCTCGTACATCTTCGCGCTGCCGTCGTTCGGGCCGGTGCCGGTGCCCGCGTTGTTCACCAGCACATCGAGCCGGCCGAAGGCCTGCTGCACGCGGGCGAAAGCCGCCTTCACCGCAGCGCTGTCGGCGACGTTGCAGGCGAGGGCGAGGTGCTGCGACGGGTCGGGCAGCGCCGCGACCGTCGCCTCGGCGGACTCGATCTTCAGGTCGACCACCGCGACGCGCGCGCCGGCCTCCGCGAGCGCCACGGCGCAGGCGCGTCCGATGCCTTGTCCCGCGCCCGTGACCAGCGCCGCTTTGCCTTTGAGTGAAGTCATGTGTCGGCTCTCTCCGTTCAGGGTGCAGGGAAGTTCAGGGCGCCGGGACGACGAGTTCCGCCGACTTGCCGCCGTCGACGGACAGGCAGGTGGCGGTCATGTAGCTGGAATCGTCGCTGGCGAGGAACGCCGCGACGCCGGCGATCTCCGCGGCCTCGCCGAAGCGGCCCATCGGCACCTGCGCGGCGATCTTCTTGCCCCACTCGGCGTAGGGTCCGGCGAAACCGGCCGCCGTCGCGGGCGTGTTGATGACGCCGGGCGCGATGGCGTTGACGCGCACACCGGCGCGCGCGCCTTCCATCGCAGCGCACTTGGTGAAGTGGATGAGCGCGGCCTTGGCGGCGCCGTAGGCCGACATCATGCCGAGGCCGAGCAGGCCGTTGATCGAGGAGATGTTGATGATCGAGCCGCGCTGCGCGGGCAGCATCACCTTGAAGGCCTCGCGCGTGGCGACGAAGGCCGAGTTCACGTTGACATCGAAATCCTTGCGGAAGGTCTCCGGCGTCATGTCGACGATGGCGGAGTAGGTCACCGACGGCGCGTTGTTGACGAGGATGTCGAGCCGGCCGTGCGCGGCTGCGGTGGACGCCACGAACTCGGCGAGGGCGTCATGGTCGGCGACATCGAGCACCCTGAGGCTCACCGAACCGCCGGCGCCGCGGATGGCATCGGCCGCCGCGTTCAGGGGTTCGGCGCGCCGGGCGCATATCGCGACATGGGCCCCTTCGGCGGCGAAACGCGCGGCGATGGCGGCCCCGATGCCTTGGCTCGCACCGGTGACCAGCGCGACCCGACCCTTCAGACGTCCTTCCATAAGTACAACCCCCTGTTTCCCGCCGGGCGGGACTGTGAAACGCGTATAAATCGGCGGCCAACTTTACGCATTTAGATGGTTTGAGGCCCTTGGAACCGTTGAAAGCGTTGTTTTTGAGCCTGTAACTGCTAGTATCGCTACATTCCACAACAAGGTGGACGGGGTGTCAACGGAAGAACAATTCGAGCTGGCCGAAGAGCTGGTTCGCGGGACGCGGTGCCGCGTCTTCCGCCGCGCGCCGCGTACCCTGCCGGCGCTGCTCAAGGCCGTGTCCTGGGGTTCCGAGGCCACCTGCCTCGTCTACGGTTCCGTCCGCTACACCTATCCGCAGGTCTCGGCCGAGGTCGACCGCTTGGCGCACGCCCTGCGCGCCGCCCATGGGGTGGGTCCGGGCAGCCGGGTCGGGCTGGCGATGCGCAACCTGCCCGAGTGGGCGTTCGCGTTCCTGGCGCTCGCCCGCCTCGGCGCGATCCCGGTGGTCATGAACAGTCGGGCCTCGGGCGACGAGCTCGCCGCCTCCCGGGACAGCATCGGCACCATGCTGCTGCTCGTCGACAGCCGCTGCGGTCGCGAGCTCGCCACGCACCCGGGCAACTGCCCGACCGTGGTGTTCGAGGACACGACGCTCGAGGGCGCGGAGCGCGAGCGTGAGCAGGCGGGCATCGCGGTCGCCGTCGCGGCGGGCGCGCAGCGCCATCAGGATCTGCTGGCGCGGACCGCGACCGCGGAGGGCGCCGGCGGGGCGTTGCCCGACCCCGAGGTCGCCCCGCTCGACCCTGCGACCATCCTCTTCACCTCCGGCACCACCGGCCGCGCCAAGGGCGCGGTGCTCAGCCATTGGGGCACCAGCAACTCGGTGTGGACCAACCTCTACGCCGGGTACCGCATCGCCTCGGACATGGCCGCGCGCTACGGCATCACGCTGCAGCAGCTCGCGGCGATGGCGCCGCAGACCTGCATGCTGCTGATGTTCCCTTTCTTCCACACCAGCGGCCTGCACACGGGGCTGCTCTCGACGCTGGTGCGCGGCGGCAAGATCGTGCTCATGCGGCGCTGGGACGCGGCGGTCGCCCTGCAGCTCATCGAGTCGGAGAAGGTCACGCAGTTCCCCTGCGTGCCGACCATGATGTGGGACCTGCTGCAGCAGCCCGACATCGGCAGCCGCGACCTCAAGAGCCTCTCCAGCGTCTCGACGGGCGGCCAGGCCCTGCAGGCGGGGCTGCTCGAGGCGATGACGCGCGCCTTCCCGCGCGCCGTGCCCGGCACCGGCTTCGGCATGACCGAGACCACGGGCGCGGTGGCGATGTCGGTGGGCGAGGAGTACCTCTCGCACCCGGGCACCGCGGGGCGCGTGCTCGCCACCACCGAAATCAAGATCGTCCGCGAGGACGGCACGGCGACGGCGGCGGGCGAGCCGGGCGAGGTCTGCATGCGCAGCGTCTCGAACATGCTCGGCTACTGGGGCGACGCCGACGAGACCGCGCGCGCCTTCGACGCCGAGGGCTACATGCGCTCGGGGGATGTCGGCTATGTGGATGCCGACGGCTTCCTGTACATCGTCGACCGCAAGAAGGACATGGTCATCTCGGCGGGCGAGAACATCTACTGCGCCGAGGTCGAGCGGGTGCTGCTCGCGCATCCCGACCTCGCCGAGGGCACCGCCTACGGCGTGCCCGACGAGCGGCTCGGCGAGCGGCTGGTCGCCATCGTCGTGCCGCATGCCTCGGCGGGCGAGGTCACGCCCGAGGCCGTGCAACGCCATGTGGGCGCGCACCTCGCAGCCTACAAGGTGCCGACCGAGGTGATCGTCCGGAGGACGCCGCTGCCGCGCAACCACCTCGACAAGGTCGACAAGGTGGCGCTGCGGAAGGGGCACGGGGCGCGCTGAGCGCCTGCGGCAGACGACGAAGAGGACCGCCATGGGATATCCGACGGACGCCAAAGTGTTCGACCTGATGCTGGGGATCCCGGTCAGCTCGACCAACACCGAGTGGTACACGCCGTACCTGCCGCTGCTGCTCGACCGCGAGAGCCGCGAGGCCTTCAAGATGCCGGCGCAGTACATGTTCAAGGACATCCCGACGCTGCCGTCCGACGCGGATTACGTCGACTACACGGTGCAGCAGATGGACCGCTACGGCATCGTGCGCGCGCTGGTCGGATACTGGGAAGGTTCGCCCGGCGTGAAGCGGGCGCGCGAAGCCTATCCGGATCGCTTCCTCTTCGATTACCACGTCAACCCGAACCGCGGCATGGAGGAGGTGCAGGAGCTGCGCCGCCTGAAGGCTGCCGGCCTCATCCACGCGGCGTCGTTCTTCCCCTGCGGCAACAACCCGCAGGTGCCGATCAACGACAAGAAGGTCTACCCGATCTACGCCGCCTGCTCGGAGCTCGGCCTGCCGATCTTCGTGAACGTGGGCGTGCCCGGGCCGCGGTTGCCGATGGCGCCGCAGCACTGCGAGCTGGTCGACGAGGTCTGCTGGTACTTCCCCGACCTCAAGTTCGTCATGCGCCACGGCGCCGAGCCCTGGGAAGACCTCGCGGTCAAGCTCATGCTGAAGTGGCCGAACCTCTTCTATTCGACCAGCGCCTTCGCGCCCAAGCACTACCCGAAGGCCATCATCGACTACGCCAACACCCGCGGCGCCGACCGGATCATGTACGCCGGTTACTGGCCGATGGGGCTGTCCCTCGAACGCATCTTCCGCGAACTGCGCGACGTCCCCTTCAAGGACGCCGTGTGGCCGAAATTCCTGCACGACAACGCCGTACGCCTGTTCGGAGGCTAGACCATGAGCGCGACAGAGACCCCGCAAGAGATCTCCTCCAACACCGCCGCCCGCCAGTGGCTCGCGCGCTTCACGCCCGAGCAGCTGCTCGCCTGGCGCACCGCGCCGCTCGAGAAGCCGCTGCCCGCCGCTGCGCGCGGCATCGACCTGCCGATGCCCTTCGGCTGGTTCGTCATCGGTTATTCCGACGAGTTGAAGGTCGGCGAGGTCAAGCCGTTGCGCTACTTCGACCGCGAGCTCGCGCTGTGGCGCGGCGAGGACGGCGTGGTCCGGCTGCTCGACGCCTATTGCCGCCACCTCGGCGCGCACATGGGCTACGCCGGCCGGGTGAAGGGCAACGACCTCGAGTGCCCGTTCCACGCCTGGCAGTACAACGGCGAGGGCGAGGTCACGAAGATCCCCTACGCCAAGGTGATCCCGCCGCAGGCGCGCCGCAACTGCGTGAAGACCTGGCCCATCGTCGAACGCAACCGCTTCATCTGGGCCTGGTACCACCCGAAGGGCGAGGCGCCGACCTTCGAGGTCGAGGCGCTGCCCGAGGCCGCATCGCCCGATTGGAGCGACTACGAGAAGCACGAGTGGCTGGTCTACGGTCCGTTGCAGAACATGGCCGAGAACGGCGTCGACGCCGCGCACTTCCGCTACATCCACGGCACGGCGAGCCAGCCCAACTACGACGTGAAGTTCGAGGGCATCCGGCGCGTCGCGGCGGTGGCCGCCAAGATGCCCACGCCGCGCGGCGACGTCGACGGCACCATCTCCTACGGCACGGTGGGCGCCGGCCAGGCCTGGACGCGCTTCACCGGCATCTGCGAGACGCTGATGGTCGCCGGCATCACGCCCGTGGCCCCCGACATCACGCATGTGCGGTTCGCGTTCACGCAGCTGAAGTCGGCCATCGAGGGCCCGACCGCCGGCGTGGCGCGCGCCATGATCAAGGACATCTGCCGCCAGCTCGACCAGGACAAGGTCGTGTGGGACCGCCAGAAGTACCGCAGCGATGCGCTGCTCTGCGACGGTGACGGTCCAATCGCGGCGTTCCGCCAGTACTACCGCCAGTTCTACGCCGAGCTGCCGCAGGACGACGGCACGCCGGTGGTCAAGCGCAGCTTCGTGCGCAGCGCGACCTGACGCGGGGCGCCGCGATGCGCGACTTCGCCGGCCGCACGGCGCTCGTCACCGGTGCGGCGGGCGGCATCGGCCGCGCGCGCGCGCCAGCGGCCGCGGCGCGCGGCATGCGGGTGGTGGTCGCCGATCTCGACGCCGAGGCGCTGACGGCGGTGCTCGACGAGTGCCGTGCGCGAGGTGCGGCCGTCGCGGAGGCGGTCGCGCTCGATGTGCGCGATGCCGCGGCGCTCGAGGCGCTGGCGGCGGAGGTCTGCGCGCGTGACGGCGCGCCGGCGCTGCTCTTCTGCAATGCGGGCGTGCTCGTGCCGCGTCGGCTCTGGGAGCAGACGGCGCGCGAGTTCGATTGGCTGATGGACATCAACGTCAAGGGCGTGGCGAACACCGTCCGCGCCTTCCTGCCGCGCATGCTCGCCACCGGCGCGCCGGGTCGCATCGTGATCACGGGTTCGATGGGCGGCTTCATCCCGTCGCCCATGTTGGCGGCCTACTCGGCGAGCAAGGCCGCGGTCTGGGCCATGGCGGAGACGCTCGCGCTCGACCTCGCCGCGGCGAAGTCCGCGGTCGGCGTGTCGCTGCTCGCGCCGGGCGCCGTCCGCACCCGCATCTTCGAGGCGGACCGGCATCGTGAGGCCGGTGCCGACGCGCTCACGGGTGTACCGGCCGCGATGCGCGACGCCATGATCGCCGGCACCGCCAAGGCCGGCATCGACCCCGAGGAGGTCGCGCGCATCACCTTCGAGGCGGTCGAGGCAGGGCGGTTCTGGATCTTCCCGCATCCGCAGATGCTGGCCGCGCTGCCGGAGCGCACGGCGGCCATGGTCGAGGGGCGCGACCCGGAGTTCGACTTCGCGCGCGCCTTCCGGCGCTAGCGCAGCGGGGCCGTCAGGCCGCAGGCCGCGCGTTCAAGGCTGCATCGTTCGGGCCGTTCAGCACGCAGCGCATGCCGCCCGGCGTCGAGAACTCGGCGACGCAGCGGTTGCAGTTGATGCAGGTGGACTTCGCCGACGGGTCGGCGGCGAGCTTGGCGACGAACCCCGTATCGGCCACCAGCGGTCGGCCCATCACCACGAAGTCGAAGCCGAGACGCATCGCCTCGGCGACGTTGGCGCCGTTGCGCAGCCCGCCGAGCAGGCCGAGCGGCAGCTGCAGGGCGGCGCGCATCTCCATCGCGTGCTTGAGGAAATACATCTCCTCGAAGGGCGTGTCGCGGAAGGCGGTCTTGGCGCCGAGCTTGAGCAGGAAGCGGTTCCAGGCGCTCTTCTCGGTCTGCAGCATCGCCGGCACGGGCGAGTTGCCGCGGAAGAGATACATCGGCGAATAGGGCGAGAAGCCGCCGGTCATCACGATGCCGTGCAGGCCCGCGCCCTGCAGCGCCTTGGCGGTGGCGATGGAGTCGGCGATCTCGACGCCGCCGCGCGCGCCGTCGCGCAGGTTGAGCTTGGCGACCACGGCGATGCGGTCGCCGACCGCCGCCAGCACGCGCTCGGTGACTTCCAGCGGGAAACGCAGGCGCCGGGCGGCGTCGCCGCCGTACTCGTCGGTGCGCTTGTTGGCGAGCGGGCTCAGGAACTGGCTCAGCAGGTAGCCGTGGCCCATATGCAGCTCGATGGCATCGAAGCCGGCATCGACCGCGAGGCGTGCGGATTGCACGAACTGGTCGGCGACCTCTTCCATGTCCTCGCGGGTCATCTCGCGGGTGAAGAGCGCGCCGACCATCGCGCCGTAGAGGTTCAGGGTCTTGGAGGGGCCGCCCGGCTTGCGGCGGGTGCGGTCGGCGGTGCGGGTCATGGTGCCGCAGTGGCCGAGCTGCAGGGAGACGAGGGCGCCTGCGGCGTGCACCGCGTCGGTGAGGGCCCGGAATCCCGCCACATTGCCTTCGTGGATCCAGTTCTCTTCCTCGAAGGTGCGGCCGTCGGGGTGGACCGCCGTGTAGCCGAGGGTGGTCATGCCGACCCCGCCGCGGGCGAGTTCAGCGTGGTGCGCGGCCAGGGCTGCGCTCGGGCCGTTACGGACGTTCATGCCCTCGTAGGTGCCCGCCTTCACGAAGTGGTTGCGCAGCGGGACCGGTCCCTGCGGGAGCGGTTCGAAAGCGCGGGCGAGCGAGGGGGCAGCGGCTTCAGGGGGCATGGCGGCGCTCCTGGTGGGCTCGTGGGGGTGCGTAAAAAAAAGTCCTGAAATCGACGATAATGACGACGAAAAGCCCTTTCGATGCGATAATATCGCAAAATAACGCGTTCCGAACGCGATTTATAGCAGATGAGCCGGGGGGTGGAGGATGGCTGTCTTTTCGTTGGGATACGTTCGGGTATCAGCCCGCAGCCTCGATGACTGGCGCCGCTTCGGCATCGACGCCGTCGGCATGATGGCAGGTTCGGCTCCGGAGGGCAGCCTCTGGCTGCGCACCGACGACCGGCCGTTCCGTTTCGCCATCGAGCAGGGCGCGGAGGACCGTTTCCTCGCCGCCGGTTGGGAGCTCCCTTCTGAGGCCGCCTATGCGGCCTGCGTCGCGGGCCTGCGCAAGGCGGGCGTCGCGCTGCGCGAGGGCAGCGACGCCGAGGCGCGCCAGCGCTGCGTCAGCCAGTTCGTCGCCGGACAGGACCCCGACGGCAATGCGTTCGAGCTCTACTGGGGACGCTTCCGCGCCTACGATCCGTTCGTCTCGACGCGCGGCGTCTCGGGTTTCGTCACGGGCGATCTCGGCGCGGGCCACGTGGTGCTGCCGGCGCCGCAGCTCGCCCGCACCGTCGACTTCTACAAGACGCTGCTCGGCTTCGACGACACCGACGAGATGCGCATCCCCATCTCGCCCGACCCCAGCGTGCCCGAGCTGCAGCTGCGCTTCCTGCACGCGACCTGCCGCCGTCACCACAGCCTCGCGCTGATCCCGATGCCGGCGCCGTCCGGCCTCGTGCACACCATGGTCGAGATGAAGGACATCAATGATGTGGGCCGTGCGCTCGACCGCTGCGTCGCGGCGGGTTGGCACATCTCGTCCACCTTCGGCCGCCACTCCAACGACGGCATGATCAGCTTCTACGTCGCGACGCCCGGCGGCTTCGACCTCGAGGTCGGCTGCATGGGCCTCACGCCCGACTGGTCCACCTGGGTGCCGACGCGCAGCCTGATCCCCGATCTTTGGGGGCACCAGTGGCAGCCCCGCCCGGCATGAGCGCGCCCGGCATGAGCGTCCCCGGCCTGGACAAGCGCCGCACCGCGGCCGAGGTCGTCGCGGAGCTGCGCGACGGCATGACGATCGGCATCGGCGGCTGGGCGACGCGCCGCAAGCCGATGGCGCTGGTGCGCGAGATCCTGCGTTCGCCGTTGCGCGACCTCACGGTCGTCGCCTACGGCGGACCCGATGTCGGCCTGCTCGCGGCCTCGGGCAAGCTGCGCAAGCTGGTGTTCGGCTTCGTCTCGCTCGATGTGCTGCCGCTCGACATGCACTTCCGCAACGCGCGCCAGGCCGGCGCCTTCGAGGTCATGGAGCTCGACGAGGGCATGGTGCAGCTCGGGCTGCGCGCCGCCGCGATGCGCGTGCCGTTCCTGCCGACCCGCGTCGGTCTCGGCACCGACGTGCTGGCCCGCAACACCGCGCTGCGCACCGTGCGCTCGCCCTACGACGACGGCGACACGCTGGTCGCCATGCCGGCGCTCAAGCTCGACGCGGCGCTGTTGCATGTCAGCGAGGCCGACCAGAAGGGCAACTGCGTCATCCTGAGCCCCGACCCGTTCTTCGACGAGGCGATGGCCCGTGCCGCCGACCGCGTGTTCCTCAGCTGCGAGCGCATCGTGCCCGTCGGCAAGGTCTGCGACCACGAGCGCGCGCGGCTGCAGCCCTTCGAGCGCTCGGTGGTCACCGCGGTGGTCGAGGCGCCGTTCGGCGCGCATCCCACGGCCTCGGTGCCGGGCTACGGCATCGACATCGAGCACCTCAAAGAATACAACGCGGCGATCACGCCCGAGGCCTGGGCCGCCTACCGCCAGCGCTACATCGACGTCGCCTCGCACGACGACTATGTCGCGGCCTGCGGCGGCCGGGGGCGGCTCGCCAGCATCGCGCCGCCGGTCTACTGAGCGGCGCGGGGAGCATCCATGACCACTGCCTACACCCTCGCGGAGCTCTGCATCGCCCAATGCGCCGAGGTCTGGCGCGACGAAGGCGAGGTGCTCGCCACCGGCATCGGCCTCGTGCCGCGCCTCGGCGCGGGCCTCGCCAAGCTCAGCTTCAACCCGGACCTCCTGATGACCGACGGCGAGGCCTACCTGCTCGCTGAGCCGGTGCCGCTCGGGCCGCGCGGCGCGCGCGATGCGCGCATCGAGGGCTGGATGCCCTATTCGCGCACCTTCGACCTGCTGTGGGGCGGGCGCCGCCACGCGCTCGTCGGTCCGGTGCAGGTCGACCGGTTCGGTCAGATGAACATCAGCGTCATCGGTGACTACGCGCGACCCAAGGCCGCGATCCTCGGCGCGCGCGGTTTCCCGGGCAACTCGGTGTCGCACGCCAACAGCATCTTCGTGCCCAACCACTCGCCGCGCGTGTTCGTCGCGGGCGAGGTCGACATGGTCTGCAGCGCGGGCTACAACCGGGCGCGCTGGCCCGACGGCCGTGTGCCGGCGTCGCTGCGCATCGGCCGCATGATCACCGACCTCGCAGTGCTCGATTTCGGCGGCAAGGACCATGCGCCGCGGCTGCTGACGCTGCATCCGGGCGTGACCGCCGCGCAGGTGCAGGAGGCCACGGGCTTCCCCATCGAGTGCCCGGCGAGCGTACCGACCACACCGGCGCCGACGGCCGAGCAGCTCGAGCTCATCCGCACGCGGCTCGATCCGCGGAACCTGCGCGCAACCGTGTTCAAGGGCGACCCGCCGGGCGACCGCCGCTGACGCCGTCATCCACGTCCGTCGATACGCCGAGGACCTGCGAGCCATGAGCGATACACCATGACCGACACCGTGGACCCCCGCACCGCCGACATCCGCTACGAGACCGACACGCCGGTGCTCTACGAGGTGCGCGGCGCGGTCGCGTGGCTGACGATGAACCGTCCCGAGTTCGCCAACTCCCAGAACTCGCAGATGACCTACGCCATCGACGACTGCCTGAAGCGCGCCGTGGCGGACGACTCGATCAAGGTCATCGTGCTGCGCGGCGCGGGCAAGCATTTCTCCGGCGGCCACGACATCGGCACGCCGGGGCGCGATGTCGCCAAGACCTGGCCGGAGCGCCGGTCGCTCTGGTACGACCATGTGAACAAGCCGGGCGCCGAATACCTCTACGCCCGCGAGCAGGAGGTGTACCTCGGCATGTGCCGTCGTTGGCGCGAGGTGCCGAAGCCCACCATCGCGATGGTCCACGGCGCCTGCATCGCCGGCGGCCTGATGCTGGCCTGGGTCTGCGACCTCATCGTCGCCTCGGACGACGCCTACTTCGCCGACCCCGTGGTGCGCATGGGCATCCCGGGGGTCGAGTACTTCGCGCACCCCTTCGAGCTGCCGCCGCGCATCGCCAAGGAGTTCCTGTTCACCGGCGAGCGCATGGACGCGGCGCGGGCGCACACGCTCGGCATGGTCAACCGCGTGGTGCCGCGCGCCGAGCTCGAGGAGGCGACGACGCGCCTCGCCGAGCGCGTGGCGTCGATGCCGCGGCTCGGCCTCGCGCTCACCAAGCAGGCCGTGAACCACGCCGAGGACCTGCGCGGCAAGCGCACGGCGATGGACGCCGTGTTCCACATGCACCACTTCGCGCACGCGCAGGGCGACCTGACGATGGGCCACAGCCTCGGCGGCATGGACGCGAAGTCCATGGCGGCCGCGAACCGCGCCGCGGGCGGCGGTGACGGCGGTCCCGCGGGTGGTCAGGACGAGGGCGGCAAGGGCGAGGGCGGCAAGGGATGAGCGTCTCGCTGCACACACCGCTCGTCGACATGCTCGGTTGCCGCTACCCCATCGTGCAGACCGCGATGGGCTGGGTGGCGCGGCCGGAACTGGTCGCGGCGTCGTGCAACGCCGGCGCGTTCGGCTTCCTCGCCGCCGCATCGCTGCGCGCCGAGGAGGTGGGTCCCGCGATCGACCGCGTGCGCGAGCTCACCGACCGGCCGTTCGGCGTCAACTTCCACATGTTCCAGCCGGGTGCCACGCAGATCGTCGACACCATCATCGCCGCCAAGGTGCGCGCGGTGAGCTTCGGGCGCGGCCCCGACAAGGCCATGATCAAGCGCTTCCGCGATGCGGGCATCGTCTGCATGCCGACCGTCGGCGCGCTGAAGCACGCGCGCAAGATGGTCGAGATCGGCGTCGACGCCGTCACCATCCAGGGCGGCGAGGGCGGTGGCCACACGGGTTCCGTGCCCACCACGCTGCTGTTGCCGCAGGTGCTCGACGCCGTGAAGGTGCCGGTGGTGGCCGCGGGCGGATTCTTCGACGGCCGCGGCCTCGCCGCGGCCTTGGCCTACGGCGCCGCGGGCGTCGCCATGGGTACGCGCTTCCTCATGACGCGCGACTGTCCGGTGCCGGAGCCGACCAAGCAGCGCTATGTGGGCGCGGGGCTCGACGACATCGTGCTGACCACGCGTCTCGACGGTCTGCAGCACCGCCTGATCCGCAACGAGGTGCTCGCCGACTTCGAGTCGGCGGGACCCTTCAAGCTGCTCGTCAGCGCGCTGCAGAACGCCTGGCGCATGAAGCGCCTCACGGGCGCGAAGGTCGGCGAGCTCGTCGCCGCCGCGCGCGGCATGCAGCGCGAGGGCGGTCTCTCCTTCGGCCAGGCGCTGATGGCCGCCAACTCGCCGGTGCTGATCGAGCGCTCGATGATCCAGGGGCGCCCCGCCGAGGGTGTGATGTCCACCGGCCTGGTGGCCGGCATCCTCGGCGACCTGCCGAGCTGCGATGAACTCGTCTCGCGCATGGCGGCGGACGCCGCGCGTCAACTCGACCGTCTCTGCGGAGGGAACTGACATGCCCATCAAGGTGGAGATCCGCGAGCGGGTCGCCGAGGTCGTCATCGACCATCCCCCCGTCAACGCGCTCGACTCGGGCGCCTGGCTGGAACTCGCCGCCACAATCGAGCGCGTGGGACGCGACCCCGAGGTGCGCTGCGTGCTGCTGCGCTCCGAGGGCAAGGGCTTCTGCGCCGGCGTCGACATCAAGGAATTGCAGGCCCACGGCGAGCGCATCGTCGAGGTCAACCGCGGCAACTACCTCAGCTTCCGCGCGGTGCGCGCCTGCGAGGTGCCGGTGGTGGTGGCCGCCCACGGCTACATCATCGGCGGCGGCATCGGTCTCTGCGGCGCGAGCGATGTGGTGATCGCCTCGGACGACGCGTTCTTCTCGCTGCCCGAGATCGACCGCGGCGCCATGGGCGGCGCCTCGCACCTCGCGCGCATGCTGCCGCTGCACAAGGTGCGCGCGCTGTTCTTCACCGGCGGGCGCTGCCCGGCGGAGGAGGCCTACCGGCTCGGCGCGGTCGAGAAGGTGGTGCCGCGCGCGGCGCTGCTCGACGAGGCGCGCGCGTTCTGCGCCGTCATCGCAGGCAAGAGCCGCCGCGCCCTGGTGCTCGCCAAGGAGTCCCTGAACGGCATCGAGCCGCACGATGTGGACCGCTCCTACCGCTTCGAGCAGGGCTTCACGCTCGAGATGTACATGAGCCCCGACTCGCAGAAGTCCCGCGACGCCTTCGTCGAGGGCAAGCAGGCCGCGAGGTTCTGACGGGCCGTGGCCATCGACCTGCGCTACACGGAAGCCCACCGCGCTCTGCGTGCGGAGGCCCGTGCCTGGCTCGAGGCGCATGTGCCGCGCGAGCCGCTGCCGTCGTTCGACACGGCCGAGGGCTTCGAGGCGCATCGCCGCTGGGAGGCCGAGCTGCACTCGGGTCGTTGGAGCATGGTGACCTGGCCGCGGGAGTTCGGCGGCCGAGGCCTCGACCTCATCGAATGGCTCATCTTCGAGGAGGAGTACTACCGCGTCGATGCGCCGTTCCGCGTCAACCAGAACGGCGTGTTCCTGTTCGGACCGACGCTGATGGAGTACGGCACGCCCGAGCAGAAGGCGCGTTTCCTGCCACGCCTCGCCGCGGGCGAGGACATGTGGGCGCAGGTGTGGTCCGAGCCGCAGGCGGGGTCCGACCTCGCGGCGCTGCGCACCACCGCTGTCCGCGACGGCGACCACTACATAATCAACGGCCACAAGATCTGGTCGACGCGTGCGGTCCACGCGGACTGGGGCTTCGGACTGTTCCGCACCGACCCCGCTTCCGAGCGCCACCGCGGGCTCTCCTACATCGTGTTCCCGCTGCGTACGCCGGGCGTGCGCGTGCGCGGCATCCCGCAGCTCGACGGCAAGGCGGGCTTCGCCGAGATCTTCTTCGAGGACGCGCGCGTGCCCGCCGCCAACCTGATCGGCGCGGAGGGACAGGGCTGGTCGATCGCCATGGCGACCGCCGGCTTCGAGCGCGGGCTGATGCTGCGCAGCCCGGCCAGGTTCCAGCGGACGGCGCAGCGGTTGGTGGAGCTCCATCGTCGTGAGGCGGGCGGCGGTCCGGGCGCAGCCAGCGCGCCGACGCAGGGCGACCCCGGCATCGGCGCCGCGGTGACGCAGTGCTGGATGGACGCCGAGGCCTACGCGCTCGCCACCTACATGACCGCCTCGCGCCTCATCGCCGGCGGCAGCATCGGCGCCGAGGCGAGCCTCAACAAGGTCTTCTGGTCCGAGCTCGATGTCGCGATGCACCGCGCCGCGCTCGCGTTGCTGGGCGCGCGCGCCGAACTGCGCGCTCAGGGATCGGAGGCGGCTGCAGCGGCCGACGAGGCCTGTCGCTGGATGGACGGCTTCCTGTTCTCGCTGGCCGGGCCCATCTATGCGGGCGCCAACGAGATCCAGCGCAACATCATCGCCGAGCGCGTGCTCGGCCTGCCGAAGGGCTGAGGCCATGGACTTCACCTTCACCGAGGAGCAGGACCTCGCGGCGCAGGCCTTGCGCGGATTGCTCGATGACCACTGCACCGGCGCCGACCTGCGCCGCGCCGCCGAGGCGCGCGCGCCGGATGCGTTCGCCGCCGCCTGCGCCGTGCGCCGTGGTGCGCTCAAAGAATTGGGCCTCGCCGGCGTGCTGGTGCCGGCGTCCGCGGGCGGCCTCGGCCTCGCGCCGATCGATCTCACGAAGCTCGCCGAAGAGGCGGGGCGCGCGGCACTGCCCGAGCCCCTGATCGAGGCAGAGGGGGTGGCCCTGCCGTTGCTGGCGCAGCTCGTCGCCGCGTCAACAGGCGCCGGCGCTCAGCCGGCGCGCGCCGCGCAAGCAGCCGCGCTAGCCCACCCGGCGCAGGGACACCCCCGCAAACCCCGCCGCCAGCCCGGAGCCCCGGGCGGCTCCCTCCCCCCCCCCCCCCTCCTCCCTGGCCTGGGGGGGCCCCCCCCCTTGCGGCCCCGCCCCCCGCCCCCCCCCCCCCGCGCCCCGCCCCCCCGCCCCCCCGCGCCGCGCTCGATGCGGCGCGCGCCCAACAGGCGACGGTCCTCGCCGTCATGCCCGGCAGCGGACCGGTCGCCGGCATCGCCGAGGCCGATCACCTGCTCGTCGGCCGCTCGCACGATGAACTCGCGCTGCATCGCCGTGATGCGCTGCGCCTGACGCCCGTCGACAGCGTCGATCCGCTGCGGCGCCTCGCGGCGGTCGATGTGGCCGGCGCCACGCCCGTCGCCGTGCTCCACGGACCCGCGGCGCGGACGGCTTGGGAGGCCGCGGCTGCACGCAGCGCCGCCTTCATCGCGGCGCAGCAGCTCGGGCTCGGCGCGCGGATGATCGGCATCGCCGTCGCTTACGCGCTCGACCGCAAGCAGTTCGGCAAGGCCATCGGCGCGAACCAGGCCGTCAAGCACGCGCTCGCCGATGCGCAGATGCGCGTCGAGTTCGCGCGTCCGGTGGTGTACGCCGCCTGCGGAGCGCTCGATGCCGTCACGCCGCCGGACCCGGCGGCGGTGCTGCGCGTCTCGCACGCCTTCGTCGCGGCGTCCGATGCCGCCGACCGCGCGGCGCGTGCGGCCATCCAGGTGCACGGCGCCATGGGCTACTCGTGGGAGGTGGACCTGCAGTTCTACGCCAAGCGTGCCTGGGCGCTCGCGGCCCTCGCGGGCGGGCGCAGCGCGCATTTCGCCCGTCTGCACGGGGCTCTGCTCGACGGCAGCGCTGCCACCGGCCCCGACCATCTCTTCGACGCCGGCGCATCGCCGGGAGCGGCACACGCATGACCACGGCCTACATCATCGACGCGGTACGCACGCCGGTCGGACGCAAGAAAGGCAGCCTTGCGGCGATGCATCCCGCCGATCTCGGCGCGCATCCGCTGCGCGCGCTGGTCGCGCGCACCGGCATCGACCCCGGCGCGGTGGACGACGTCGTCTACGGCTGCGTCGACACCATCGGTCCGCAGGCGGGCGACATCGCGCGCACCTGTTGGCTGGTGGCGGGTCTGCCCGACCATGTCCCGGGCACCACGGTCGACCGCCAATGCGGCTCGTCGCAGCAGGCGCTGCATTTCGCGGCGCAGGGCGTGATGAGCGGCACGCAGGACCTCGTGGTGGCGGGCGGCGTGCAGCAGATGAACCAGATCCCGATCTCGCAGGCGATGATCGCCGGGCAGGCGCTCGGTTTCGGCGACCCGTTCCGCGGCTCGCCGGGCTGGCTCGCGCGCTACGGCGAACAGGAGGTCTCGCAGTTCCGCTCCGCCGAGATGATCGCCGAGAAGTGGGGCTGTTCGCGGCTCGACATGGAGCGCTTCGCGCTGCGCAGCAACGAGCGCGCGGTCGCCGCCATCGACGGCGGCCTGTTCGACGCCGAGATCGCGCCGGTCGGTGCGTTCGCGCGCGACGAGACGCCGCGCCGAGGCACCTCCCTCGAGAAGATGGCGACGCTGGAGCCGCTGATGCCGGGCGGCCGCGTCACGGCGGCGGTGGCGAGCCAGATCGCCGACTGCGGCGCGGCGCTGCTGATCGCGTCGGAGTCCGCGGTGCGTACCCATGGCCTCCGGCCGCGGGCGCGCATCGCGCATCTCGCGGTGCGCGCCGACGATCCGGTGTGGATGCTGACCGCGCCCATCCCTGCGACCCGCCACGCGCTCGCGCGCGCCGGCCTGCGCCTCGAGGACATCGATCTCTTCGAGATCAACGAGGCCTTCGCCTCGGTGGTGCTCGCCTGGCAGAAGGAGCTCGGCGTCGATCCCGAGCGCGTCAACGTCAACGGCGGCGCCATCGCGCTCGGTCATCCGCTCGGTGCCACGGGCGCGCGGCTCATGACCTCGCTGCTCGGCGAACTCGAGCGGCGTGGCGGCCGGTACGGCCTGCTCACCATGTGCGAAGGCGGCGGACAGGCCAACGTCACCATCATCGAGAACCTGCGCGCCGGCACGCCTGTGGCGTCGGCCGGGCGCTGAGGAGAGGGCATGAGCGGCATCTGCGAAGGACGGGTCGTCATCGTCACCGGATCGGGGCGCGGTCTCGGCCGCGAATACGCGCTGGCGTTCGCGCGCGAGGGCGCGAAGGTGGTCGTCAACGACCTCGGCACCTCGCTCACCGGTGAGGGCCGCGACACGGCCACCGCGCAGGCGGTGGTCGACGAGATCCGCGCTTCGGGCGGCGAAGCGGTCGCCAACGGCGACGATGTCGCCGACTGGGAGGGCGCGGGGCGGCTGGTGCGCACCGCGATCGAGGCGTTCGGCGGACTCGATGCGGTGGTCAACAACGCCGGGTTCGTCCGTGACCGCATGTTCGTCAGCCAGACGGTCGACGAGTGGGACGCCGTCATCCGCGTGCACCTGCGCGGTCATTTCTGCGTGACGAGCCACGCGGTCGCGCATTGGCGCGCCGAGAACAAGGCCGGTCGCAAGGTGGACGCGCGCATCATCAACACGAGCTCCGGGGCGGGCCTGCAGGGGAGCCTCAGCCAAGCCGCGTACTCGGCGGCCAAGGGCGGCATCGCGAGCCTCACGCTGGTGCAGGCCGCCGAGCTCGGCCGCTACGGCATCACCGCCAACGCGCTCGCGCCGGCGGCGCGCACGCGCATGACCGAGCAGGCCTTCGCCGACAAGATGCGCGCGCCGGTCGGCGGCTTCGACAAGCAGGATCCGGCCAACATCGCGCCGGTCGTGGTGTGGCTCGGCAGCGCGCAGTCGGCGGGTGTCAGCGGCATCGTGTTCGACATCGAGGGCGGGCGCATCACGCTCGAGAACGGCTGGAACGATGGCCCGACCGTCGACAAGGGCGCGCGCTGGGCGCCGTCCGAGGTCGGTGCGGCGGTGGCCGGGCTGCTTGCGCAGCGCCCGCCGCAGAAGAAAGTCTGGGGGACCTGAGATGCAGTTCTCGTTGACCGAAGACCAGCTGATGATCCGCGAGGCGGCGCGCGAGTTCCTCGCGGGACGCGCCGACATCGCGCGCCTGCGCAAGCAGATGGCGACGCCCGAGGCGCACGACACCGAGCTCTGGCAGGCGGTCGCGGGTGAACTCGGTTGGTCGGGGCTCGCGCTGCCCGAATCCGTCGGCGGCAGCGGGCTCGGCATGGTCGAGCTCGCGCTGCTGCTCGAGGAGACCGGCCGCTGCCTCTACGGCGGACCGTTGCTGGCGTCCGTCGGTTTCGCGGGCGGCATGCTGCTCGAGGCGCCGGCTTCGGACGCGCGCGACGCGCTGCTGACGCGCATCGCTTCGGGCGAGGGCATCGCGGCGCTCGCGATCACCGATGACACGGGCCGACCGGAGTCGGTTGGCGTCGAACTGGTCGACGGCGCCGCGGGTCCGGTGCTGCGCGGCCACGCTTCCTTCGTGCTCAACGGCAACGTCGCGGACCACTTCGTCGTGGTGGCGCGCGATCGGCGCGCCGGTGGGCATGGCCTCGCGCTGGTTTCGGTCGACCGCGGCACGGCGGGACTCGCCGTGCAGACGCTCACCGCCATGGACCTCACCCGCCGCTATGCGCGGCTCGCGTTCGATGCGGCCGCGCCGTCGGCGGTGCTCGCCGCGGGCGATGCCGGCGCCGCTGCGGTCGCGCAGGGTCTGCAGGTCGCGCAGGTGGCGCTCGCCGCCGAGCAGTTGGGCGCCATGCAGGCGGTGTTCGAGCTCGCCACCGGCTATACGCAGCAGCGCGTGCAGTTCGGCCGCAAGATCGGCAGCTTCCAGGCCATCAAGCACCGCTTGGCGGACATGATGGTGGTCTGCGAGGCGGCGCGCTCGGCGGTGTACTACGCCGCCTGCGTGGTCGACGAACACCGCGCAGGTACGGTCGCGCCGGGCGAGCTCGCCGAAGCGGCGGCTCTGGTCAAGGTGCACTGTTCGGCCGGCTTCCACGATGTCGCCGGCAACGCCATCCAGCTGCACGGCGGCATCGGCTTCACCTGGGAATACGACGCCCATCTCTACTTCAAGCGCGCGCGCGCCACATCGGACCTGCTCGGCGCGCCGCAGCATCACCGTGAACGCATCGCCTTCCTCATCGGGCTCGATGCGACGGAGGCGACATGAAACTCGGGTTCACGCCGGCTGAAGAGGCCTTCCGCGCCGAGTGCGCCGCATGGCTCGGCGCGCAGATGGACGGACCGTTCAGGGACATCCGCGGCATCATGAGCCAGACCCATCTCGCGGACCGCCGCCAGGAATGGGAGCGCACGCTCGGCGCCTCGCGCTGGAGCGTCATCGGCTGGCCGTCGAAGTACGGTGGCCGCGATGCGACGCTCGCCGAGCAGGTGATCTTCGCCGAGGAGTACGCGCGCAGCGGTGCGCCGGGACGCGTCGGCCATCTCGGCACGGAGCTCGCCGGTCCCACCATCCTCCACTTCGGCAACGACCTGCAGCGCGAGCGTTTCCTGCTGCCTATCGCCCGCGGCGAGGAGTTCTGGTGCCAAGGCTACAGCGAGCCGAACGCCGGCTCCGACCTCTCCAATGTGCGCACCCGCGCGCGGCTCGAGCACGGGCCGGACGGCGCCGAGTGGGTGATCGAGGGCCAGAAGATCTGGACCTCGCTCGCGCAGTTCGCCGACTGGTGCTTCGTCGTCTGCCGCACCGAGGAGGGCACGAGCGGCCCCGCGGGCATCTCGTATCTGCTCGTGCCGATGCGCCAGAAGGGTGTCACCGTTAAGCCCATCCGTCAGATGACGGGCGACGCGGAGTTCAACGAGGTGTTCTTCGACGGTGCACGCACCCGCGCCGAGTACTGCGTCGGCAAGCCGGGCGAGGGCTGGAAGGTCGCGATGGGCACGCTCGCCTTCGAGCGCGGCGTCTCGACGCTCGCGCAGCAGATGACCTTCCGCAACGAGCTCGACAAGGTGATCGAGGCGGCCAAGGCCAACGGCGCCGCCCGCGACCCGCTGATCCGCCAGCGGATCGCCGAGGCCTGGGTGGGCTTGCGCATCATGCGCTACAGCGCGTTGCGCATGCTGTCGCGTGCCACCACCGGGAGCCTCGGCGGCGAGGCGCTGACCTACAAGCTGCACTGGGCGACGTGGCGCAAGAAGCTCGGCGAGCTCGCGATGGACGTGGTCGGCGCGCCCGGCGAGCTGTGCCGCGGCGAGGGCTACGAACTCGACGACCTGCCGTACCTCTACCTGATGTCGCGCTCGGATACGATCTACGGCGGCACCAACCAGATCCAGCGCAACATCATCGCCGAGCGCGCGCTCGGCCTGCCGAAGGAGCCCCGCGGTGACCGCTGAGACCCCGCAGATACCGAGCGCCCCGCCGTACCCGCCGCCGCGGTCCTTGCTCGCCGGCCAGCATGTGCTGGTGACGGCCGCCGCAGGCACCGGCATCGGCTTCGCCGTCGCCCGACGCTGCGCCGAGGAGGGCGCGACGATCTTCGTCAGCGACATCCACGAGCGACGGCTCGGCGAGGCGGTCGCGAAGCTGCGCGAGATCGCGCCGGGACGCGTGGAGTCGCGGACCTGCGACGTCACGCGGCAGGCCGATGTCGATGCGCTGGTCACCGCCGCGATCGAGGCCTCGGGCGGTGGCGTCGATGTGCTCATCAACAACGCCGGTCTCGGCGGCACGGCGTCCGTCGTCGCCATGACCGACGACGAGTGGCAGCGTGTCATCGATGTATCGCTCACCAGCGTCATGCGTATGACCCGCGCCATGCTGCCGCACATGCAGGCGCGCGGCCGCGGCGCCATCGTCAACAACGCCTCGGTGCTCGGCTGGCGCGCGCAGGCGGGCCAGTCGCACTACGCGGCGGCCAAGGCGGGCGTGATGGCCTTCACGCGCTGCGCCGCGCTCGAGGCCGCCGCCTTCGGGGTGCGCATCAACGCGGTCGCGCCGTCGATCGCGATGCACGCTTTCCTCGCCAAGACCACGACCCCGGAACTGCTCGCGGAGCTCGCGCGCCGCGAGGCGTTCGGCCGCCCGGCCGAGGTCTGGGAGGTGGCGAACGTCATGGTCTTCCTCGCTTCCGATCTCGCGTCCTACATGACCGGGGAGGTGCTTTCCGTGTCGAGCCAGCATCCATGATCGCCGTGTTCCGTTCCGTCGAGGAGCTCGCCGCCGCGGTCGGCGCCAAGCTCGGACCCACCGACTGGCTCACCATCGAGCAGTCGCGGGTCGACGCCTTCGCCGACGCCACCGGCGATCATCAATGGATCCATGTGGACTTGGAGCGCGCCCGCACGGGCCCCTTCGGCGGCACCATCGCCCACGGTTATCTCACGCTCTCGCTCTGCAGCCTGTTCCTGCCGCAGCTGATGCGGGTCGAGATGTCGGGCATGGGCATCAACTACGGCCTCGACCGGGTGCGCTTCACGGCGCCGGTGCGGGTCGGCAGCCGCATCCGCGCCGTCGGCGAGATCGCCTCCGTCACGCCGGTGACGGGCGGGGTGCAGGTGGTGGTGCGCGTGACGGTCGAGATCGAGGGCGGCACCCGCCCGGCCTGTGTGGCTGATACCATCAGCCGGTTCATGGTGTCCGCTTGAGCGGGAGCGGCGGTGCGGCCGCGGAGGCGTACATGAAGATCGAGCTCGACGACATCGACCAGAAGATCATCGCGCTGCTGCGCAAGGACGGCCGCGCCACCAACCAGGAGCTGGCGCGCAAGCTCGGCATGGCGGCCGCGACCGTGAGCTCGCGCATCCGCCGGCTCGAGGCGGCCAAGGCCATGAAGGTCGTGGCGGTGACCGACTTCGCGGCCATCGGCTACAAGGTGCTGCTCGCGGTCGGCGTGCAGGTGCAGGGACGGCCGGCCGAGCATGTCGCCCAGGAGCTCGCCAAGCTCCCCGAGGTCTTCAGCGTGCATGTGGTGACCGGCGCGCGCGACATCGAGACGCTGGTCGCGTTGCACGACTTCGAGGAGCTGCACTCGCTGCTGCTGCGCGACATCGCCAAGATCAAGGGCATCCGCAGCATCGAGTGCGGCATCGCAGCCGACATCGTCAAGTACAACTTCGAAGTGGCGCCGATCGCATGATCCACTACCAAGTCGACGACCTCGACCGCCAGATCATCGACCGGCTCACGGCCGACGCGCGCGCGAGCAACCGCCATCTGGCGCAGGCGCTCGGCGTCACGGAAGGCACCGTGCGCGGGCGCATCAAGCGGCTCGAGGCCGCCAACCTCATCCGTTTCACGGCCGTGACCAACGTCGCCGCGCTCGGTGCGCCCAAGGTGGTGCTCATCGGCATCCAGGCGCAGTTGAGCGAGGTGGGTGCGCTGTGCCAGAAGATCTCCGCGATGCGGGAGATCGGCTGCGTGATCGCGATGGCGGGACGCTACGACATCCTCTGCATAGGGCTGTTCTCCTCCCTCGAGGAGATCGTCACCGTCGCGAACAACCGCATCCTCGCGCTGCCGGGTGTACGGCATGTCGAGACCTCGATCGCGGTCTCGACGCTCAAGTACGACCACCGCGTCGCCAAGATCATCGACCGCAAGCGCGATGCCTGAACGCCCGATGTCCCGCGAGGCCGCCAGCTTCGACTTCGTGGTGGTGGGTGCGGGATCCGCCGGCTGCGTGCTCGCCAACCGGTTGTCGGCCGACGGCCGCCACAGCGTCGCGCTGCTGGAAGCCGGCGGCAAGGCCGGCAGCTTCCTCATCCGCATGCCCATCGGCTACGGCAAGATCGCGTTCGAGCCGGGCCTCAGCTGGCATTGGTCCTCCGCGCCCGAGCCCGGTCTCGGCGGCCGGCGTGTGCTGCTGCCGCGCGGCAAGGGTCTCGGCGGCTCCTCGAACATCAACGGACTGCTCTATGTCCGCGGCCAGGCCGCCGACTACGATGACTGGGAGCGCGCGGGCGCGGCCGGCTGGGGCTGGGAGTCGGTCAAGCCCTGGTTCCTGCATTCCGAGCGCAACGCGCGCGGCGCGGGTCCGCACCACTCCGACACCGGGCTGCTGCGTGCCGGGCCTGCTCCGCGCCGCGACCCGACCAACGACGCGATCATCGACGCCTTCGCCGCCGCCGGCACCCCGCGGAACGACGACTTCAACACCGGCGACCAATGGGGCAGCGGCTACTACGACGCCATCATCGACGGCGGCGAGCGGTGGTCCGCGGCGCGGGCCTTCCTTCAGCCCGCGGCGGCGCGCAAGAACCTGACCGTCCTGACCGGTGCGCTGGCGCGGCGCGTGATCATGGAGGGCGGCCGCGCGTCCGGCGTCGAGGTCGATCTGCCGGCCGGGCGCTCCGTCCTGCGTGCCCGGCGCGAGGTCATCGTGGCGGCGGGCGCGTACCAGACGCCGCAACTGCTGCAGCTCTCGGGCATCGGCGACGGCGAGGCGCTGCGCGATCTCGGCATCCCCGTCGTCGTCGACCGGCCCGCCGTCGGCACGGACCTGCAGGACCACTATGTCATCCCGATGGGCTTCCGCGTGCGGCCCGGCGTGTTCAGCTACAACCCTGAGCTGCGCGGGTGGCCGCTGCTGCGGAACTTCATGCGCTACCTGTCGCGACGCGACGGCCCGCTGACCATCCCGGCGGCCCAGTCGGGCGCGTTCGTGCGCAGCGCGTCCGACACGCCGCGTCCGGACCTGCAGTACCACTGCCTGCCCGTCACCGGCGACCTCGAGGCTGCTGCCCGCGGCGCCAAGGCCGACCTCAGCAAGGACCCGGGCTTGACCATCGCGCCCTGCGTGCTGCGGCCCGTGTCGCGCGGCCATGTGCATGCCCTCTCGAACGATCCGCTGCAGCCGCCCGAGATCGTGCACGGATATCTCCGCGAAGAGGAGGACCGCCGTCTGACGCTGCGCGGCATGCGCATCGCGCGGGAGGTGGCCGCCACGGCGCCGCTCGCCGGGATGATCGACGTCGAGGCCGAGCCTGGTCCGAAGGCGCAATCCGATGACGATCTGTTGGCCTTCGCGCGCGCCGTCGGATCGACGGGCTACCACCCGGTCGGCACCTGCCGGATGGGTTCGGACGACCGCGCGGTCGTCGATCCGCAGCTGCGGGTGCGCGGTGTCGCAGGTCTGCGCGTCGCGGACGCTTCGGTGATGCCGAGGCTGATCTCGGGCAACACCCACGCCGCCTGCGTGATGATCGGCGAGCGGGCGGCCGACTTCGCGCTGCGCGACGCAGGCTGAAGCGCCACGGCGGCATGCCCACGACGGGCCGCCGCCCTCCCCCCCACGAAAGAAAAAGGCCCGGCGGTCGCCCGCCGGGCCTTCCTGTCAGCCTAGGCGGGGATCACTCGCCCATCAGCACCGCGAAGTCGAGGCCGTAGGTGCGCGGCTCGCCGTACTGCGCCAGGTTGAGGCCCAGCGAGGCGCCGTAGTTGAACGAGAACTCGCGGTAGTCCTCGTCCGTCAGGTTGCGGCCCCAGAGGCTGACGCGCAGCTTGGAGTCACCGAGCGCCACATCGGCCAGGCTCAGCCGCGCGTTGACCAGCGTGCGCGAGTTGTTGGTCAGCTGGTCGAAGATGACCGGCGCGTTCGCCGGCGCGCCGTAGCTGTCCGAGCTCATCGCGATGGCGTAGGTGCTCGACTGGTAGTTGGCGTTGAGGTTCAGCGACAGCCGGCCGAAGTCGGTGCGCATGATGTTCCAGTCGATGTTGGCGGTCACCTGGTTGTCCGGCGACAGGCCGCGGCGGGCGAAGTCGACGGTGTTCGGGATGCTGGTCGTCGCGTTGCGGGCCAGCGGGAACTCGTCGAAGGTGCCGCGCACGCCCGACCACGACAGGGCCGCGGTGAGGTTGTCGAGCGGCTGCACCGTCAGCTCGATCTCGCCGCCGTAGCGCTTGGCGCGACCGGCGTTCTGGATGCGGCTGACCACGCTGCCGTTCGGCCGCACGAACAACGACGAGATGTGCATGTCGCGGTAGTCGTAGCGGAAGAGGCCCACGTTGAGGCGCATCCGGTCGGTCAGGTCGGCCTTGAAGCCCGCCTCGATGTTCTTCATCTTCTCGGGCAGCAGCAGATCGCCGGTGTTGTTGACCGAGTCGTAGAAGTCACCGTTGTACGTGCCGCTCTTGTAGCCGGTCGAGTAGGTGAGGAAGCCGTACATGTCGTCGGTGAAGTCGTAGCCCAGGGTCAGCTTGCCGCTGGTGTTGCTGAAGTCCTTGCTGAACTTCTTGCCGAAGATGCCGGCGACCTCGGGCTGGGTCTCGGCGAGCTCGTCGGCGACGTAGGTGCTCGACAGCGGACGACCGGCGAAGAACGGGCCGAAGAAGCCCGACGGGTTGGCGCTGCTGCGCCACAGGTAGGTGACGTCCTTCGTCTCCTTGGTGCGACGCAGGCCGACCGTGACCGACAGCGGGCTGTCCTCGGACATCCGCCAGGTGCCCTGACCGTAGAAGGCCAGCGACTTGGTGGCGTTGTCGTGCGAGGTCGTGTCCGACGCCGAGATCGGGAACAGCGCCCAACGGTTGTTGCGGAAGCGGCCCTCGTCCTTGAAGTAGAACGCGCCGAGCGCGTAGTCGAGGTTGCCCGCGTCGCCGATCATCGCGAACTCCTGCTGGAAGGTGCTCAGCTTGGTGTCCGCGAAGTTGGTGAACGACGGCGCGCGACCGAGGGTGTTGATCGAGTCGACGATCGCCTGGCCGACGGCGAACTCGGTGGCGGCCGGGATGGCCGGGGACACCGAGTTGAAGAACAGGCCGCCGATGGTGGCCAGCACGAGGTCGTGGACGACACCGGTGCGCAGACTGCCGGTGCCGGCACGCATGGTGCCGTCGACCCCGTCGAGGTCGCCGCGGTTGAGGTTGTGCACATCGCGCCAGCCGCTGATCGACTTGAACTCGACATCGCCGAACGCGCCGAGGCCGTCGATGCGCCAGGAGAGCGTGAGACCGTGCGCGTCGACATCGTTCATCGACTGCAGCGGCGTGTCGCTGGAGATGCTGTCCGGGCGGGTCACACCCGCCGCGTACATCGAGTTCTCCCAGGCGATGTAGTCGTTGATCCACTGGGTCAGCTGCTGCACCTGCGGGGTGGCGGCCGCGGGCCCGAGGAAGGCGAGGTTGTTGCGGATCGAGGTGAGCGTCGCCGAGCGGCTGCGGCTCGTCAGCGCGACGTTGGTCGGGTAGCCCGGCGTGCCCGCGACGGCCGCGGCGGTCGGCGTGAGGCCGAAGACCTTCAGCGCCTGCGACATCTCGTCCAGTTCGGAGTGCGTGAAGCTGTAGCTCGCGGTGAACGCGTCGTTGGGCTTGAAGTCGGCGGCGAAATGCCAGCCCTGGCGGTCGAGGTTCTCGCGGCCCGGGACCGACGCGTTGGTGTTGCCGTACAGCGGATCGCGCTCGCGCTTGAAGTAGCTGAAGTTGGTCGAGATGTTGGCGACCTCGGGCAGGTCGACCGAGAAGCGGTAGTCGCGCAGGTTGTAGTTGCCGGCGCCGACGCGCGCGTCGAGGCGGAAGTCGCCGCTCGGCTTGCGGGTCACGAAGTTGACCGCGCCGCCGGTGGTGTTGCGGCCGTACAGGGTGCCCTGCGGGCCGCGCAGCACTTCGATGCGCTCCAGGTCCATGACATCGAGGCCGACGCCGAAGCCCTTGGCGACGTAGATGCCGTCGACGTAGAGCGCCGAGGCGGGGTCGTTCGAGACGCTGTTGGCGTTGCCCGAGGGCACGCCGCGGATGTTGATCGACAGGTTGCCGCGCGAGGAGGGCGGCTCGAAGCCTTGCAGGTTCGGGATGACGCCGAACAGGGACTTGTTGTTGGTGATGCCGAGTTCATCGATGGCCCGCGCGGACAGCGCGGTGATCGCGATCGGCGTGGTCTGAAGGTTCTCGCTGCGCTTCTGCGCGGTGACGACGACCTCTTCAAGACCCGAACTGTCCTGCTGGGCGAAGGCGACGCCCGTGGTCGCGGCGATGACGCCCGACACGACGGATGCCAATACATGCTTCCGATTCATTGTCCCCTGTCCTCCGATGTTGTTTGTCCTGATCGCGGGCACTTGTTGCGGATGTGCCTCGTCGGTCGCCGGACAAGCCGGCAGCCCCCGTATCCCAATGCTTTCAATATGCGTAAAGCATGTCAACTTTTTTTACGCAAAGTGACGGTGAACATGCCCCCTGGCTGTTAAAATCGCAGCCGCGTGGTAGTTTTACCACGAATAGCGCCTCTCCCCCTCGGGGAGACCCCATGAGGGGGGCGGCCGGGCAGGCCGGGCCGGGGGTGGGTCCGAGAGCCAGGGGGGCGGCAGGTGGCCGAACGGGGTATCGAGGAGCGACCGACAGGCTACGCCTGGTATGTGGCGGGCGTCCTGTTCGTCATCTACCTCTTCAACTACATCGACCGCTCCATCCTCAACGTGCTGGCGCAGCTCGTGAAGGTGGACCTCGGGGCGAGCGATACCGTGATGGGCTTCCTCATCGGTCCCGCCTTCGCGGTGTTCTACGCCCTCGCCGGCATCCCCATCGCGCGCTACGCGGACCGGGCGAGCCGCATCCGCATCATCGTCGCCGGCTGCATGGTCTGGAGCGCCTTCACCATCGCCACCGCCTACGCCACGACCTGGCAGCAGCTCGCCTGGTTCCGCATCGGTGTGGGCATCGGCGAGGCGGCGTTCCTCGCGCCCGCGTACTCGATCCTCGCCGACTACTTCCCGGTGCGTTACCGCGCCCGGGCGCTGTCGCTGTTCGGCCTGGCCGTGTACTTCGGACAGGTCGCCGGCATGGTGACGGGCGGCCTGCTCGGCCCTTCGCTCGGCTGGCGCGATGTCTTCATCTACGCCGGCGTGCCGGGCATCCTGATCGCCCTGATCGCGCTGGCCACCGTGCGCGAGCCGCGGCGCGGCGCCATGGAGCAGGGCGCCGCCGCACGCGCCGCCGCGGCGACCGGCGACCGGCTCGCGCTCGGAACCGCCCTGCTCGCGCTCTGGCGCTACCGCAGCTTCCGGCTGATGGCGATCGGCGCGGCGCTCGGCGTGTTCGGCGGTCAGGCCTTCGCCGGTTGGTCGGCGCCCTTCCTCATGCGTTCGCACGGCATCGATCTGCCGACCATCGGCAAGGTCTTCGCGCCGCCCTACCTGCTATCGGCGCTGCTCGGCACGCTGCTCGCGGGGCTCGTGGCCGACCGGCTGGTCCGCCGCGACCTCAACGCGCCGCTGCGCGCCGCGGCCATCGCGCTCACGATCGCCACGGCGCTGCTGTGCCTCGCCTGCTGGGTGCCCTCGTTCAGCATGCTGGTGCTGCTCACCATCCCGATGGGGCTGGTCGGCGGAGGGTGGATCCTGCCGCTGCAGTCGAGCACCCAGAACGCGCTGCCGCCGGAGCTGCGCGCCACCGGCACTGCGGTGTTCTGGTTCACGGTGAGCCTGTTCGGCATCGCGGCCGGTCCCTTCGCGGCGGGCCTGCTGTCGGACCTGTTCACGGCGCGCTTCGGCGACGAGTCGCTGCGCTACGGCCTGATCGCCTCGATCTCCGTGAGCTTCATCGGCGCGGCGGTGATCTGGATGGCAGCGCGCGGCCTGCATGCCGAGGCTGCGGCGCGGGGGATCGTGCACAAGGGCGGTTGATATGGTCCGTCCATCCGGACGGGACGGAGGCGCGGCATGGCGGCACAGACGGGGCGGAGCTTCAACTACAGCGATCTGCTGACGCTGGTGGCCGGCGAGGTGCCCGACCGACCGGCGATGGTCTGCGGCGCGGAGACGGTCTCCTACGCGGAGTCCGCGCTGCGCACGGCGCGGCTCGCGGCCTTCCTCGACCATCGCGGCGTCCGCGCGGGCGACACGGTCGCGCTCCACATGGGCAACGGTCCCGCGTACCTGATCGGTCTGTTCGCGGCGTGCCGGCTCGGTGCTGTGCCGTTCAACGTCAACTACCGTTATGTGGAGTCCGAGCTCGAATACCTCTACGGCAACGCCGCTGCGGCCGTTGCCATCGTCGATGCCGGGTTCCTGCCGCGCGTGATGGCGCTCGCCGCCCGACCGCGGCTCATCGTGGTGGCGGGCGAGGGCGCCGCGGACGCGGTGGCCGCCTGCGGCGCGGAGGCGATCGCGGGCGCGACGCCGGTCGGGCTCGAGGTGGTCACGCTCGGGGCCGCGCTCGCCGAGGGCGCGGGTCTCCCGCCGCCCGCGCGTGCGCCGCGCAGCGACGACCAGCTCGTCATCTACACAGGCGGCACCACCGGCATGCCGAAGGGCGTGGTCTGGGGCCACGAGGACATGCTGCGCGCCGCGCTCGGCGGCGGCGGGTTCTTCTCGCGCAAGGGACCGGTCGCCGTGCCCGAGGACATCGTCGAGCGCGTGCGTGAATCACCGCCTCTCGTCTGCTTCCCGGTCGCACCGCTGATGCACGGCGCGGCGATGTGGGCCGCGCTCGCATCGCTCTTCGCCGGCCACACGCTGGTGCTGCAGGCCGCGCCGGGCTTCGACCCCTGCACGGTGCTCGACCTCGTGGTGAAGCACCATGTCAACATATTGGTGATCGTCGGCGACGGCATGGGCAGGCCGCTGGCCGACGCGCTCGCCGCCGACCCCGGCCGTTGGGCGCTCGCGTCGCTGGTGCACATCGGTTCGGGCGGCGCCGTGTTCTCGCAGGCCGTGCAGCAGGCGCTGCGCGAACACCTGCCGCGCACCATGATGTCGAGCTCGCTCGGATCGACCGAGGCGGGCACGCTCGGCGCCGGCGTCGCGGGCGGCGAAGGCCTGATGAAGTTCCCCGCCCGGCCCGACCTCGTCGTCGTGGTGGACGGCGAGCGGCTCGCGGCGCCCGGCGAGACCGGTGTGCTGGCGCGCGGCGGCCCGATGCCCGTGGGCTACCTCGGCGACCCGGAGCGCACCGCGCGCACCTTCGTGCGGATCGGCGGACAGCGTCTGTCGGTGACCGGCGATCTCGCCCGGCTCGAGGAGGACGGTTCCATCACTGTGCTCGGCCGCGGTTCGACCTGCATCAACACCGGCGGCGAGAAGGTGTTCCCGGAGGAGGTCGAGCAGGCGCTGAAGACCCATCCGGCGGTGCTCGATGCACTGGTCGTCGGTCAGGCCGATGTGCGCTGGGGCGAGCGCGTCACGGCGGTGGTGGCGCTGCGCGCGGTCGGCGCGGTCGATGCTGCGGCGTTGCAGGCACATTGCCGCGGGCTGATCGCCGGCTACAAGGTCCCGCGGGCCATCGTGCTCAGGGATGCGGTGCGGCGCACCAACACCGGCAAGCCGGACTACGCCTGGGCGAAGGAGCAGGTGGCCGCCGCCACGGCCGGCTGAGACGCGTCAGGAGACGCGCTGCAGCGGCCAACCCGGGGTGCCCGGCACCACATGCACGCCCTCGATGGGCGCGATGATGCGCTTGGCCTCGCTGCGCGGGTGGTAGAACTGCTTGTACCAGATGCGCGCCTTGTGGAAGGGGCCGTCGGTCGGGATCTGCAGGATGTTGAGCGCCGGGCGCTTGTTGCCCCAGACCTCGAAGTCCTGCAGGAAGGCGAGCCGGCTGGATTCATTGAAGCCGCGCGCGGCGGCGAGGTCGTCCTCGGTCGGCACCGCGTTGGCGACCTTCACGAGCAGACCGTGCCATACCTCGATGACACCGTCGTCGACCGGCGTGTGCGTGATCATCAGCACCGTCTCGAACATGCCCGAGAGGTGCGACACGAGGATGCCGGGGCCGTGGTAGACGGTGTCGGTATAGAGCTTGTCGCCGGGGCCGGCGACGAGCGTGCGGTGGCCGCCGCCCTGGCGCTGGATCGCCTTGTGGCCGCGGAACTCGTTCTCGAACCACTCGACGGTGGAGCCGTGGATCGGCCCGAGGTGCGGCAGGTCGGCGATGTTGTCGATGACCTCCTGCGGATGGCTCGCCATCACGCCGAGCTTGTCGATGTTCCAGGTCACCCAGTGCGGCTGGCCGTATTCGGCGAACGGCGGCAGCTCGAACTCCGGCTCGCCGCCCTCCGGGTCGTGCCACACGAACACCACGCCCGCGCGCTCCTGCACGGGCCAGCTCTTGACCTGCGCGGCCTTGGGGATCGCGCCGTCGTAGTAGGGGATGTGGTTGCACTTGCCGTCCGGCCCGAACCGCCAGGCGTGGTAGGGGCAACGGATGTCGTCGCCTTCCACATGGCCGTCGATGGCGGTGTAGGAGGTGCGGTTCTTCGCGAGGTGCGTGCCCATGTGCGGGCAGTACGCGTCGAGCAGCACGACGCGGCCGCTCTTGCCGCGGTAGAGCGCGAAGTCGCGGCCGAAGTAACGCACGCCCTTGGGCTGGTCGGTGACCTCCGAGGAGATCGCCACCATGAACCAGCCGCGCGGGAAGGTCTGCGGGCCTATCTTGTAGTCAGCGGTCGTGGCCATCGCGGATCTCCTCGGTCGGGTCCGGCATCAGTCGTCCTGCGTCAGACGAACGAGTCCTGCGGTTGCTCGCCCATGTACATGCTGCCGAGCGCCGAGCCGATGAGGTTCGGGTCGTTGGCGACATGCGCACGCGAGGCGTTGGTGTCGAGCCAGAAGCGCACGATCGGGCTGTCGGTGTAGATCGCCCGGCCGCCGAGCAGCGGCATCAGCTCGTCGATGAGGTCGGCGCAGCGCCGGCCCACCTGCGACGACTGGTAGCGGTAGCGGACGCGCTGCTCGAGCGTGAGCTTCTCGCCGGCGCGCATCGCCGCCATCATCTCGTCGAAGTTGCGGTAGAGCAGGGTCTTCATCTCGTCGATGGCCGACTGGGTGCGCGCCGCGGCGAGGATGGCGTTGGTGTCCTGCTTGGTCGCCTTGCCGGTGTTGGTCGAGACGCGCTTCTTGCCGATGTCGATGAAGGCGTTGAGCGCGCCCTGCACGGCGCCGATGGCCGCCGTCGACACCGAGCGCACGAACACCTGCGCCCAGGGCAGCTGGTAGAGCGGACCCGTGTTGACCGCCTGGCCGGGGTTCGTGCAGGCGAAGCCGTCGCTGGCCTTGTGGGTGCGGTACTCGGGGATGAAGGCGTCCTCGACGACGATGTCCTGGCTGCCGGTCGCCTGCAGGCCGAAGGTGTACCAGTTGTCGAGGATCTTGTAGTCCTTGCGCGGCACGAGGAAGGTGCGCATCTCGGGCGGACCGTCCTTCGGGAAGATCAGCGAGCCGAGCAGCACCCAGTCGCAGTACTCGCAGCCGCTCGAGAAGCCCCAGCGGCCCGAGAGCTTGAAGCCGCCCTCGACCACCTCGACCTTGCCGACGGGCTGGTAGGACGAACTGACGAGCGTATCCGGGTTGCTGCCCCAGACCTCCTTCTGCGCGCGGTCGTCGAACAGCGCGAGTTGATAGGGGTGGCAGCCCACGACGCCGAGCACCCAGGCGGTGGACATGCAGGCTTCGGCGATCGTCATCTGCACATCGAAGAAGGCGTGAGGGTCCATCTCGTAGCCGCCATAGCGCTTCGGCTGCAGGATGCGGAAGAAGCCGGCGTCGATCATCTCGCGCATCGTCTCGGCGGGCAGCTTGCGGGCCGCGTAGGCCTCGTTCTGGCGCGCGCGCAGCGCGGGCAGCATGGCGCGGGCCCGGCGGACGAGCTCTTCGCGGGTCGGGATCGTGTCCTCGAGGACGTGGGCAGCGGCGGTGGCCATCTTCGGTACCCCCAGATGAGTTGCGGAAACGGTGATGACGAAAGCCCCGTGAGACCCATGCTAACCGGGGGGTCGGGGGTGCGCAAGTCAGGTGCGGAAAAAAAGCGGTCGATTTTTACGAATTCCGACGGTCTGGGGTCAGTAAACCGCCGTAGCCGTCGTTTTGGGCGGCCAGTTCTACGAAACCGGTTTGCCGGAGCCGCCGAAACCCACTATCGTTCCGGGTCGGGGGTTCCAGGCAGTCAGGAGGGGTGATGGCATCCGCAGCCAGCCAAGATGGAGGGCCGCCGCGCGCCGAGACGCGGGTCTTGCCGAGCGGCTACGAACTCCATTTCCACGACACGGGGCCGGGCGCCGGGGCGGCCGTCGATTCGGCGGTGGTGCTCATCCAGGGCAGCGGCCCGGGCGCCAACGGCTGGAGCAACTTCAAGCACAACATCGAGCCGCTGCGCGCCGCCGGGCACCGCGTCATCGTCCCCGACCTCATCGGCTTCGGCTACTCCTCGAAGCCCACCGGGCTCGACTACACCCTGGAGCTCTTCGTCTCGACCACGCTCGAGCTGCTCGACGCGCTCGGCGTCCGCCGCTGCACCCTGGTGGGTAATTCTTTGGGCGGCGCGGTCTCGATCGGCATCGCCCTCGCGCGTCCGGGCTTCGTCGAGAAGCTGGTGGTGATGGGCTGCGGCGGCGTCGAGACCACCGAGACCTATTTCAAGATGCCCGGCATCCAGAAGATGGTATCGGGCTTCGTCGGCGGCGAGATCACGACCGAGTGGCTGCGCGGCATCCTGTGCATGCTGTCCTATGACCCGAAGCATGTGACCGACGAGCTGGTCGCCGAGCGCTTCGCCATCCTGAAGCTGATGCCGAAGGAGGTGCTCGGCCGGATGCGCATCCCGGACCTCTCGCCGCGGCTCGCCGAGCTCACCATGCCGGTGCTCGGCTTCTGGGGCATCGAGGACCAGTTCTGCCCGGCTTCGAGCAGCCTCAAGATATTGGCCGCCTGCCCGGACAGCCGCATGGTCATGTACTCGCGCGTCGGCCATTGGGTGATGATCGAACGCGCCCAGGAGTTCAACCGCCATGTCATCGACTTCCTCGCCCGCTGACGCCGCGGCGCGCGCCGTGGTCCTCGAGGCGCTCGCCGACGAGCTCTACGCCGCGTGGCGGGAGCGCCGTACCGTGCCGCCGCTGCGCGAGCGCCATCCCTGGCTCACCATCGACGACGCCTACCGGATCTCGCTCGGCTTCATCGCGCGCCGCCGCGCCGCCGGTGAGCGCATCGTGGGCAAGAAGATCGGCGTGACGAGCAAGGCCGTGCAGGACATGCTCGGTGTGCACCAGCCCGACTTCGGTTTCCTCACCGACGCCATGCAGGTCGCGGACGGCGGTGTCATCGACATCGCCGGCCGCATGATCCAGCCGCGCGCCGAGGCCGAGATCGCGCTCATCCTCGGCAAGCCCTTGCGCGGACCGGGCGTCACGCCCGCCGATGTGCTGGCCGCCACCGAAAGCCTCGCCGCCTGCTTCGAGGTGGTCGACTCGCGCATCGACCGCTGGGACATCCGCATCGTCGACACCGTCGCCGACAACGCTTCCTGCGGTCTGTTCGTGCTCGGCTCGGCGCGCGTGCCGCCCGCCGGGCTCGACCTCGCCGCCCTCGAGGTGCGGGTGCGCAAGAACGGCGCGTCGCTGTCGCGCGGTTTCGGCTCGGCGGTGCAAGGTTCTCCGCTCGCCTCGGTCGCCTGGCTCGCCAACACGCTCGGCGCCTACGGCGTCACGCTCGACGCGGGCGACATCATCCTGTCGGGGTCGTTGGTGCCGCTCGAGACGGCGCGCTCCGGCGATCTCTTCGAACTCGACTGCGACGCGCTCGGCAGCGCGTCGGTCCGTTTCGCCTGAGGAACCACCGCATGGGCATCTCCCTCCCTGAAGTGCAGACCGATGTGCTGGTCGTGGGCAGCGGCGCGAGCGGGCTCACGGCCGCGCTCGCCGCCGCAGACCGCGGCGCCAAGGTGCTGATCATCGAGAAAGGCCACCTCTTCGGCGGCACCTCCGCCACCTCGGGCGGCACCATCTGGATCCCGAACAACCACCTGATCGGCCCGGCGGGCGGCAGCGACACGCCGGAGGACGCCGAGCGCTACATCAGCGCGCTGGCCGAGGGGTTCTCGACGCCGGATCGCATCCGCGCCTTCGTCGACAACGCGCCGCGCATGTTCCGTTGGCTCGACGAGCGGACCGACGTCAAGTTCGAGAGCCTCACCAAGTACTGCGACTACCATCCCGAGCTGCCGGGCGGCCGGCCCGGCTTCCGCAGCTGCCAGGCGCTGCCGGTGGCCTGCGACGTGCTCGGCAGCGAGTTCGAGCTGCTGCAGCCGCCGCATCTCGGCACCACCGCCTTCGGCCGCATCAACTGGACGGCGCGCGAGGCGCATCCGCTCATCACCCAGTCGAAGGGCGCGAAGAGCACGTTCATGAAGATCGCCGCGCGCTACTACCTCGATGTCCGCCAGCGCTGGAAGACGACGCGGGACCGCCGGCTCACCGGAGGCGGCGCCCTCGTCGCGCGGCTGCGCTGGTCGCTGCGCAAGCGCAAGGTGCCGATGCAGCTGTCGACCGAGCTCGTGGGCTTCCTCGTCGAGGGCGGCCGCGTGGTCGGCGCCGAGGTGCTGCACAACGGCCAGCCGCAGCGCATCCGCGCCGCGCGCGGCGTGATCCTCGCCTCGGGCGGCTTCGAGCGCAACGCGACGCTGCGCGCGAAGCACCTGCCGGCGCCCACCACCACGGCGTGGTCCGCCGGTAACCCCTTCAACACCGGCAGCGCGACCGAAGCCGCGATGTCGATCGGCGTGAAGATGGCGAACATGGACTCGGCGTGGTGGGCGCCCGGCTATAAGCTCGCCGATGAGGACCGCGCGCGGCCGATGTTCGTCGAGCGGTCGTTGCCCGGCTCGATCATGGTCGACGGGGCCGGCAAGCGCTTCTGCAACGAGGCGGCCTCGTACCACGTGACCGGCGGCCTGATGGCGCGCGGCCATCGCGAGGCCGACGGCGGCACGGTGCCGACATGGTTCATCTTCGATGCGCGCTACCGCGGCAAGTACGCGCTGGGCCCGATCTTCCCGGGTCCGCCATCCTTCGACCGCAGCCTGCGGCCGAGCATGAAGGCGCTGCTGCGCTCCGCGGGCAGCATCGCCGAGCTCGCGGCCGCGATCGGCGTGCCGGCGGCGGCGCTCACCGCGACCGTCGAGACCTTCAACGAACACGCGGCCGAAGGGCGCGACCCCGAGTTCAAGCGCGGCGAGAGCCTCTACGACCGCTACTACGGCGATCCGGCGATCACGCCCAACAGCTGCCTCGCGCCGCTCGCCAAGGCGCCGTTCTACGCGCTGCCCATCCATCCCTGCGACATCGGCACGAACGGCGGTGTCGTCACCGATGCGGATGCGCGCGCCCTCGACGAGGCGGGCAGGCCGATCCCGGGGCTCTACGCCGCCGGCAACTGCGCGGCGTCGCCCATGGGCAAGAGCTACCCCGCGGCGGGCGCGACGCTCGGGCCGGGCATGACCTTCGGCTGGCTGGCCGCGCAGCACGCCACCGCCGACATCGCGGCGCAGACCGCGACGGACGCCGCGTGACCGCGCACGCGGGGCTGCGCGACGGCTCCCGGGAGGGAGCTCTCCAGGGTCCGCGCGGCGGCCCTGCGATAGATGTCGACATCACCACGCCGGCGCTCTACGCCGACATGCGCGCGCTCGACGCCGAGTTCGCCCGGCTGCGGCGCGAGACGCCGGTCGGCTGGGTGGACCGCGCGCCGTATCGTCCGTTCTGGGCGGTGCTGCGGCACGACGACATCCTCGCCATCGAGCGGCAGCACGAGCTCTTCATCAACGAGCCGCGGCTGTGCCTGATCCCGCGCGAAGTCGAGGACCGGGCGATGTCGGGCATGGCGGGCGGCGTGCGGGAGACGCTGAAGGTGCTGGTGTCGCTCGCCAAGCTCTCGCAGCGGCCGCTCGGCGATGTCACGGAGTGGCTGCAGGCGCGCGAGGAGAACCGGCGCCGCGGCCGCCGCGAGCGCGTACGCACGCTGATCGACATGGACGAGCCCGAGCACCGCAAGTTCCGCGAGCTCACGCAGTCCTGGTTCATGGGCGCGGGCGTGCGCCGCCTCGAGGGGCAGGTCGATGCCATGGTGCAGCGCTCGATCGCGCGCATGCGCGAGGCCGGCGACGAGCTCGACTTCGCGCGCGACGTCGCGCTGTGGTTCCCCCTCTCGGTGATCATGTCCATCCTCGACCTGCCGGAGGAGGACGCGCCGTTCATCCTGCGCACCACCCAGCAGCTGCTCAACGCCAGCGATCCCGACCTGCAGAAGTCCGACCAGTACGGCGTCGATGTGGTCGGCGAACTGTTCGGCTACTTCACCGACATCGTGCGCGCGCGGCGCAAGCGGCCCGGCGAGGACCTGCTGAGCGTCATCGCGCAGGCGCGCATCGACGGTCGACCGCTGGGGCCCGTCGAGACGCTCTCCTATCTGCTGATCGTGACCACCGCCGGCCACGAGACGACGAGCGCGGCGCTCGCCGGCGGCATGCAGGCGCTGGCGGACGATCCGGCCGAGCGCGCCCGGTTCGTGCCCGAGCCGGAGATGGTGCGCACGCTGGCCGACGAGATCGTGCGCTGGACGACGCCGGTGCGACATTTCTGCCGCACCGCGACCCGCGACACCGAGGTGCGCGGCGTCAGGGTGGCGAAGGGCGAGTCGGTGACGATGTTCTTCCCGTCGGCCAACCGCGACGAGGCGGCGTTCGAGGACCCGTCGGTGTTCCGCATCGACCGCAAGCGCAACCCACATCTCGGCTTCGGGCACGGCGTGCACCACTGCCTCGGACGTCTGCTCGCGCTGACGGAGATCCGGGCGTTCTACGCCGCGCTGCTCCCGCAGCTCGCGGAGGTGGAACCCGCCGGTCCGGCACGCGGCATCGAGAGCAATTTCACGGGCGGGCTGAAGAGTCTGCCGATCCGGGTGCGATGGCGGTGAGGTCCGCGCTGCACGCGCTCGCGTTCGCGGTCGTCGGCCTCGCCGCAGGCGCGGCCGTCGCGCAGCCCGCCGATCCGCGGCAGCTCGCCGCCGATCAGGTGGAGGAGATGCAGGCCTTCCACGCGGGCACGCTCGGCTACCTCTACGGCTTCGCCGCGGTCGACATGCTGCAGACCAAGCACAAGGAGACGCACCGCATCACGCCCGGCCAGCAGGTGCTGGCGCCGGTCAACGCCTTCCACCGCTTCGGCGCGCTGGTGACGCCGGAGACCGCGGGTTCGCTGCGCGCGCCCAACGCCGACACGCTCTATCTCAGCGGCTGGTTCGACCTCGGCGCGGGTCCGGTGGTGATCCGCGCGCCGGATACCGACGGCCGCTACTACACCCTCGCGATCACCGACCTGTACAACGAGGTGCAGCATGTGGGCCGCCGCACCACCGGCACGGCGGCGCGCGACTTCGTGCTGGTGGGGCCGCGCTTCGAGGGCCGATTGCCGAAGGGGCCCACGGCGGTGCGCGTGCCGACGGACATCGTCTGGGTGCTCGGGCGGGTGCTGGTGCGCGGCGCGGACGACCTGCCCGCCGCCGCCGCGCTGCTCGAGCGCTTCGAGGCGCTGCCGCTCGCGGACTGGCGGCGTGGGCCGCGTGTGCGGACGGAAGCCGCGACGCGCGCGACACCGCCTGCCGCCGAGCCGCCCGCCGCCGCGGGCTGGGCGCCGCTCGAGTCGCTGGAGTTCTTCGAGACGCTCAACCGTTGGCTGCGCACGCAGCCGCCGCGCGCCGAGGACGCTGCGCTGCTGGCGCAGTTCGACCTCGCGGGCTTCGGTCCCGGCACGGTGTTCGAGGCGTCGAAGGCCTCGGAGCCGACGCGCCGCGGACTGCGGCGTGCCATCGAGGAGGCCCGCACGATGCTGCGCGCCGCATCGCGCCGCCCCTTGAAGGACGTCCGCAACGGCTGGATCTTCCCGCTCGCGCTCGGGAGTTACGGGCAGGACCACCTGATGCGCGCCGCCGTGGCCTTCGGTGGCTATGCCAACCAGCCGGAGGAGACGGTCTATGCAGCGTTGACCGCCGACGCCCGAGGCCGTCCGTTGACGGGCGACCGCCGCTACCGGTTGCGGTTCGCGCCGGATGCGCGTCCGCCGGTCGGCGCGTTCTGGTCGTTGAGCGCGTACCGATTGTCTGATTTCTCGTTGATGCCGAACGCGGCGGCGATCTACAGCGTCGGCGACCACAGACCGGAGTTCCGCACCGCGCCCGACGGCTCGTCCACCATCGTGGTGACGCGCACGCCGCCGGCAGCGCTGGCGCCGGGCGACAACTGGCTGCCCGTGGGCGAGGGGCCGTACAGCCTCGTGATGCGGCTCTACGAGCCCGGCCCGGCGGTGCTCGACGGCCGTTACGCGCCGCCGGTCATCGAAGAGATCGAGTGAAGCGGTCGGACGGGGTCCGAGCGGAACGGAGGTCGGTATGAGCGGACAGGTCGGTCAAGTCGGGGATTTCCCGTCGGGCGCCGCATTGGTGGTCGGCGGCAGCGGCGGTGTCGGCCGTGCCGTGTGTCTTGCGCTGGCGCGCTCCGGCAGCGATGTCGCGCTCACCTTCCATACGCGTCCGGCGGTGGCCGAAGAGGTCGCGGCGCAGATCCGCGCGCTCGGTCGTCGCGCGACCGTCCATCACCTGACCCTCGGCGATGCCGAGTCGGTGCGCCGCACGGTGGCCGACGCGGCGGCAGCGCATGGCCGCCTCCACACCGTCGTGGTCGGCGCGGGCACGCTCGCCACGCAGGTGCGCATCGAGGAGATGACGGCGGCGCAGTGGCGCACCGTCGTCGAGCAGGACCTCAACGGTTTCGTTTCGCTGGTGCAGGAGACGCTGCCGCGGCTGCGTGCGGGCGGCGGTGGTTCGTATGTGCATCTCGGGTCCGCCGGGCATGACCGCTGGCCCGAACGCGATGTGCTGTCCGTGGCGCCGAAGGCCGCCATCGAGGCGCTCATCACCGGCATCGCGCGCGAGGAGGGCGTGCACGGCATCCGCGCCAACACCGTGCTGCTCGGCGTGATCGAGGCCGGCATGTTCCTCGAGCTGTCCCGCCAAGGCGTGTTCGGCGAGGACTGGGTGCGCGCCGTGCAGGCGGGCCTCGCGCTCAAGCGCTGGGGCCGCCCCGAGGAGGTCGCGGACGCCGTGGTGTTCCTCGCCTCGGCGCGCGCGGCCTATGTCACCGGTCAAAGATTGTCGGTGTCGGGCGGCTACGGGCTGTGAGCCGTCCGCTCCGCGCGGCGCGATCGGGCGGCCTGGCCGTCAGGCCGTGGCCGAGCCGCCGTTGAGCGGGATCACCTGTCCGGTCATCCAGCTCGCCTCCGCCGACACGAGGTAGACGACCGCCGCCCCGACGTCCTCCGGCGTGCCGGCGCGCCCCACGGCCGTCACCTTGCGCGCGATCTCGTCGTAGCCGTAGTTGTTCATCGCGCCGAGCGACAGCACGTTGGCGGTGATGCCGTCGGGGCCGATCTCCTTGCAGAGGTTGCGCATGAAGCCGATGGTCGCGGCCTTGGCGGCCGCATAGTCGCTGAGGCCCATCGATTGGCCGAGCCGCCAGGATTCCGACGAGATGGTCACGATGCGGCCGAACCTGTGCGCCCGCATCGAGGGCAGCACCGCGCGGCACAGGTGCACCACCGCGCGGAAGTTGAGGTCGAGCTGGCGCTCGAAGTCGGCGGCGCCGAGATGATCGAAGGTGCGCAGCGAGGTCGACATCCCCACCGGTACGCCGGCGTTGTTCACCAGGGTGTCGATGTCGCCCCAGTGGTGGCGCGCGAGCGCCGTCAGGGACTCCCCGGTGCCGGCCACGGTGATGTCCGCCGGCGCCGCCAGCGCCTCGAGGCCCTCCGCGCGCAGACCCGCCGCCGCCGCCTCCGCGCGATCGGCGTAGAAGTCGTTCACAAGCACCCGCGCGCCCTGCGTCGCGAGCGCGCGCGCTATGCCGAGTCCCATGCCTTGGCCCGCGCCGGTGACGAGCGCGATGCGTCCGGAGAGGTCGAACAATCTCTTCATGGCCTGATCCTCATCTGCGAAGGGCTGCGTTCAAAGCTCCGCGACCAGCGGTACGGCGGGATCGCTGGTGTCGATGACGTTGTCGTGGTTGCGGATCGCCACCGACATCTGAGGTTCGGAGTAGCTGTGGCAGGCGCCGCGCATCATCACATGGTGCGCGACGGGCTTGCCGGCGCCTTCCTCGACGTTCCAGGGCCGGGCGCGGCTCACGAAGTACGCTTTATGCAGCACCAGAGCCGCCTCGAGGTCGTCGCCCGCGAGTTCGGCGTTGGCCCAGCGCGAGAAGCCGCGCAGCAGCGGCTTGCCCGCGAGCGGCCCGGGCGCGAGGATGCGGGCCTTGAAGGTCTGCCAGCGCAGCAACTCGATGCCGTCGCGTCGGAGCGTCGTCCACACGGGTCCGGGATGCTCGTCGGGCACGGTGACCTCGTAGCTGCGCTCGCCGCCGCGGCGCGCATGCGCCATGGCGAGCGAGGCGAGGTCGAAGAGATGGGTGCAGTGCGAGCGCGGGTTCTCCTCGGTCGCCAGCGTCGCCCACGGCGTGTCGAGCGCGAAGCCGACCAACCGCCGCAGCGGCGCTTCCGCGCCGGGGCAGGTGGTGAGCGGCACGCGCAGGAAGCGCGGTTCGATCGCGGTGATGCGGGTCCCGTCGTGGCGCAGCGTCATGCGGAACGAGTGGTAGGCGTCCTCGACGCCGGCATGCACCACGCCGGCCGCGGCGACGAGCCGTACGCGGCGGCGCAGCGCGCCCTTTCCGAAGCCCGGGTTGGCCTCGTCGAAGGTGCGCGGACCGTGCTCGGGGTCGACGATACCGCTCACATGCGTCCGGCGAACAGCCAGTAGGCGACCACCGGGATGGCGGCGCAGGCCACCGCGAGCGCGAGCAGAGGCGCGAAGCCGGTCGCGGCCAGCATGCCGCCGAGCGCCGGGCCGACGAAGGCGCTGATGGCGAACGCGGCGGGCACCAGCACCACGAGCTTGTTGCTCGGATCGAGCCTGGCGATGGCGGCGGTCTGGAACACGCAACCGATGGTGAACGCGGCCTCCCAGATCCAGGCGCCGAAGGCGAACACCATGAAGGACGGACGCGCCGCGAGCAGCGCGACACCGATGCAGAGCGTGACGAACACGAGCAGATGCGGCAGCCGGTTGCCGAGCTTGTCGCCGAGCGCGGCCACGAGCGCGGCGCTCAGGCCGCCGACCACCTTCAGCACCGAGAACAGCAGGCCCATCTGCGCGGCATCGGCGCCGACATCCTGCGCGATGCGCTCGAGGAACACCCACAGCGCGACCTGTCCGCAGGCGAACAGGACGAAGATGCCGAGCGCGATCCAGCCGGCGCTGCCGGCCGGGCCGGCGGCCTGCTGCGCCGCAGCGTCCACTGACGCCGGGCCGCGCGGCAGAAGGAACGCCGACAGGCCCATCACCAACGCCGCGACCGCGAGCAGCTGCGCGCCGCCCATGAGGCCACCGGAGGCGAGCGCCGCCGGGAGGAAGAACAACAGCGACGCGATCAGCACGAGCTCGGTGAACAGGCGGATGCCGAAGGCGCGTTCCTTGTCGGCGCCCTCGCCGACCATGCGCATGCCGAGCGAGTGCATGAGGCCCGCCGCGAAGCCGAAGGCCGCGAACGGGAGGAAGGGCACGCCGCCGGCCGAGGCGCTCCAGAGCAACGCCGCCGCGGTCGCCACCGCGCCTACGATGGTCGCGATGCGCCAGGGCGCGCGGTCGACCCACAGCGGCCCGAGCAACGTGCTCACCAAGTAGCCGCCGGTGCAGGCGCTGCCGAGGGTGCCGAGCTCGGCAGGCCCGAGCTTCAGCTGGTCTGCGAAGGCGCCGAGCAGTATCGGCATGGTGTTGAAGGGCAGGCCGCCGATCGAGGAGGCGACGCTCGCGGCGATCAGGAAGGCGAGGCCGCCGCGGGCGATGCGTTCGGTGGTGCTCATGCGGGGTTGCTCATGCGTGGCTGTCAGGGTCGGTCAGGATGCCAAGTGACGCCGCGCGCGGCGTGCAGGCCCGCGCGTCGTCCCGAGAATACGCCATCGGCGATGGAGAGACCGGAGACATAGAGCCCGGAGCTCACGCCGACCGCGGTGCGACCGGCGGCATAAAGCCCGTCGACGGCGCTGCCGTCGGCGCGGCGCACGATGCCCGTGTCCTCGTCGACCGCTAGCCCGCCGAGGGTCAGCGTGGGGCAAGGGAACAGCTTGGCCGCGAGACCGACATCGATGGCCATGAACGGCGCGCGCACGAGCGGTACACGGTCCTCTCCCGACTTGCCGAACTCGTCCGGCGCACCGGAGGCGATCGCGTCGTTCAGGCGCTGCACGGTGTCGGCAAGCCCCGTCGGGTCGATGCCGACCTTGCGGGCGAGCGCCTCCGGTGTGCCCGCCTTGCGGCGGCCGAACATCATGTTGAGCCGCGCGAGGTCGCGCTGGAAGGCGAGCGTCTTGCCGGGGGCGATCTCGTCCCAGGCGCGCTCGACCAGCGTCTTGTCGAGGATCAGCCAGCCCTCGCCGCCGTGCTTCTCTGCGAGCTCGTGGCCGAGCGTCGCGCCGTAGGCCATCTCGTTGCAGACCCGCTTGCCTGCGCGGTTCACCACGATGCCCTGCGCCCAGGCCTTCGGCGGGTTGATGAAGCGCCAGGCCGTGACGTTGTCCATGCGCGCGGTGGCGCCGCCCGCCGACAGGCCGAGGTGGATGCCGCTGCCGTCATCGCCCGGCGTGCCGAGCGGGTAGCCGCCGGTGTAGCGCGGCGCGTGGTGCGCGAGCATCTTGCGGTTGAAGATGAAGCCGCCGGCGGCGAGGCAGACGCCGCGGCGCGCGCGCACGAACCGTGTGACGCGCTGCGTCGCCTCGATGGCCGCGGCCTTCTTGAGCCGCCGCACCGCGAGCCGCAGCAGGTGCTGCGCGCCGGGGATGATCGGCGGGATGAGCATGTAGAGGCGCTGCGCGGCGCGCTGGTGCGCGAGGAAGGCGTCGCGCGCCGGCCCCTCCGGAAGCTCGAGCACCTTGGCGCCGATCACGCGCCCGCCGGCGTCCGTGATCAGCTGACGCGCCTCGGTGTGAGGCATGAAGCCCGCGCCGTGGGCGCGCAGCCAGTCGTGCAGCGGCCAGACGATCGAGCCGCCGAGGCCGACGGCCGCGAGCATCTGCTTGCGCGTGAGGCGACCCGCACCGCGGTGGCCGCGCGCCGCGGGTTTCGCCTGCGCGATGCTCGCCGGCAGCAGGGAGTTGTCGGAGTGGTAGAGGAAGTAGTCGATGTTGGGGTAAGAGGTCTTGCCCGGATAGACCGTGGCGCGGAACTCGACGCCCTTGGCGATCAGCCAGTCGACGCTGTGCCGGCTCTGCTCGCAGAAGCGGCGCAAGGTCGCATCGCTCACGCAGCCGCGGGTCTCGAGCGAGAGGTATCGGAACATGTCCTCCGGCGTGTCCTCGACGCCGGCCTCGCGCTGCACCGCGGTGCCGCCGCCCGCGTACAGCACGCCGCCGCTCGCGGCGCTGGCGCCGCCGCCGGAATACCGGTCGACCATGGTCACGCGCAGGCCCTGCTCGAGCGCCTCGGCGGCCGCGCTGGAGCCGGCGGCGCCGCTGCCGACCACCAACAGATCGGTCTCGAGGTCCCACTTGAAGGCATCGGGATCGGCGACCGTCTGCGCGGGCTCGACCTGCGAGAACCAAGGCGTGGCTGTCATGCGGACCCCTGCGGCGCGCGCAGCGCGAATCTTTGGACCTTGCCCGAGGCGGTGGTGGGCAGCGCCTCCACGACATGCACCTGCCGGGGGACCTTGTAGTTGGCCATGTTGTCGCGGCACCAGGCGGTGAACGCGGCGGTGTCGATGACGGCGCCGGCGCGCGGCACGACCCAGGCCGCGGCGACCTCGCCCATGCGCTCATCCGGGACGCCGACCACCGCGACCTGCGCCACCTGCGGGTGCGCGCTGATCAGCGATTCGATCTCGGCGGGATAGCAGTTGAAGCCGCCTACTATGAACATGTCCTTCTTGCGGTCGGTGATGCGCAGATAGCCCCGTGCGTCCATCGTCCCGATGTCGCCGGTGTGCAGCCAGCCCTCGGCGTCGATCGCCGCGGCGGTGGCGACCGGGTCGTCGAGATAGCCCTGCATCACGTTGTAGCCGCGCACCAGGATCTCGCCCTCCGCGCCGCGCTCGAGCTCGCGTCCCGCGGCGTCCGCCACCCGCACCTCGACGCCCGGCAGCGGCGCGCCGCAGCTGCGCGCGATGGTCTCCGGGTCGTCGCCGGGGCGGCACATGCTGACCGTGCCGGTGGATTCGGTGAGGCCGTAGCCCGTGATCACGGTGCGGAAGCCGAGCTCGTCGCGCATCCGCTCGATCAGCGACACCGGCACGTTGGCAGCGCCGGTGACGGCGATCCGCAGGGTCGCGGTGCGCGCGCGGTCGAGCGCGGGATGCGCGAGCATCGACTGGAACAGCGTCGGCGGGCCGGGCAGCACCGAGACGCGGTCCTCGGCGATGCGGCGGATGACCTCTCCGGCGTCGAACACCGCCATCGGCAGGATGACCGCCCCGGTGAGCAGGCAGGAGAGCCACCCGGCCTTGTAGCCGAAGGCGTGGAAGAACGGGTTGACGATGAGATAACGGTCCTGCGGACCGAGCCCGACGATCGCGCTCCACTCGCTGAACACTTTGATGTCCTGCGCGTGGCTCGACATCACGCCCTTCGGCTCGCCGGTGGTGCCGGAGGTGAACATGATGTCGGCGATGTCCTCGCCGCGCAGCGCGGCGGCGCGCGCGGCCGCTTCGCGCGCATCGGCCTCCTCGGCGCGGGCGAGGAACGCGTCCCACTGCGGCGTGCCGAGCTCGATGCGGTGCGCCAGCTGCGGCAGGTCTTCGCCCTCGAGCAACCGGGCGTAGTCGAGACCGAGGAAGGCACCCGAATGGCAGAGCGCCGTCGCACCGCTGCGGCGCAGGATGACGCCGGCCTCGCGACCCTTGAGGCGGGTGTTGAGCGGCACCAGCGCGGCGCCGGCGGTCTGCGCGCCGAGCGCGGCGACGATCCAATCCGCACCGTTCGGCGCCCAGACGGCGACCCGGTCTCCGGGGCCGACCCCGGCGGCGACGAAGCCCGCAGCGGCCCGGTCGACCGCCGCCTTCAAATCACGGACACTCCAACGGCGGGGGCCGTCCTCGATGGCGAGCGCATCGCCGCGCAGGGCGGCGGCGACCGCGAGCACGCCGGGCAGGGTCTGCGGACCGCCGGTTTGCATGATTCGTCGTTACCCCCGTCGATAAATCCGCGACCGACGTATAAAGTGGCATTAGAATTGTCGTTATCGTAGATAACATAGCAAATTTTTACGAATCCGCCATGTCGACCACCCCGCTGACCCAAGCCCTCGACTTCACCGGCCAGGTGGTGCTGGTGACCGGCGGTGCGGGCGGCATCGGGGCCGGCATCAGCGCCCGGTTCCTCGAGGCGGGCGCGACCGTGGTCATCTGTTCGCGCCGCCCGCCGGCGGCGCTGCCCGCCCATGGCGGCCGGGTCGCCGAGCACCACGCCTGTGATGTGCGCAAGGCGGATGCGTGCCGCGCGCTCATCGATGCGGTGGTGGCGCGCCACGGGCGGCTCGATGTGCTCGTCAACAACGCCGGCGGCGGTTCCGAGATGCCCTCGGCCGATGCCGACCCGGCGGTGGTCGAGAAGATCATCCAGTTGAACCTCACGGCCGCGTTCTTCATGGGCCAGGCGGCGTTCCGCGTGATGCGCGCGCAGCCCTCGGGCGGCTCCATCATCAACATCTCGAGCGTCTCCGCGACGCGCGCCTCGCCGTGGAGCGCGGCCTACGGTGCGGCCAAGGCGGGGCTCGTCAACCTCACCGAGTCGCTGGCGATGGAGTGGGGCCCCGAGCGCGTGCGCGTCAACGCCTTGATCGTGGGACTCGTCGCGACGCCGGCCTCCACCGACCACTACGGCGGCGAGGCGGGCCTCGCGCGCATCGCGCAGATGTTGCCGCTGCGGCGCATGGGCGCACCGGCCGACGTGGCCGACGCCTGCGTCTATCTCGCATCACCGCTCGCCGCCTATGTGAGCGGCGCGCAGCTCGCGGTGCACGGCGGCGGCGAGAAGCCCGTGTTCCTGGATCTAGCCCGACCGACACCATCGGAGAAAAAGCCATGACTGACTACAAGCCGCAGGTCGCGATCGTCACAGGCGCCAGCCGCGGAGCCGGCAAGGGCATCGCCCTCGCGCTCGGCGAGAAGGGCATGACCGTCTATGTCACCGGCCGCAGCACCCGCGAGGAGGACCACTTCCTCGGCGGCACGGTGCAGCGCACGGCGGACGAGATCACCGCCGCGGGCGGCAAGGGCATCGGCGTGGTCTGCGACCACACGGACCCGGCGCAGATCAAGGCGCTGATCGAGCGCGTCGAGCGCGAGCAGGGCCGCATCGACATCCTGCACAACAACGTCACCTTCATCCACGACGAGCTGATCCTGCCGGAGCCGTTCTGGAAGCGCTCGGTCGACCTCGTGAAGATCCTCGACGTCGGCCTCAAGTCCGCCTACTACGCCTGCTACTACGTCGCGCCGATCATGGTGAAGCAGGGCAGGGGGCTGATCTCGTTCTCGTCCTCGTTCGGTTCGGCCTGCTACATGCACGGCCCCGCTTACGGCGCGCAGAAGGTGGGCGTCGACAAGTTCGCGGCCGACATGGCCGTGGACTTCGAGAACACGGGCGTGTGCTGCGTGTCGCTGTGGATGGGCCCGCTGCTCACCGAGCGTTCCCAGAAGGCGTTCCGTGAGCGCCCGGACCAGTACGCGCCGTTCCTCGAGGTCGTGGAGACGCCGCAGTTCTCCGGCGATGTGCTCTACGCCATCGCCTGCGACCCGGACAACGCCAAGCTCTCCGGCCAGACGCTGGTCGGCGCCGAGATCGCGCTGCACTACGGCATCAAGGACCGCAACGGCAAGCAGCCGCCCACCTACCGCGAGATGCTGGGCGAGCCGCGCAAGCAGCATCCCGCCCGGGTGTACTGACGGCGTGATGGACGCGCGCGAACTGCGGCGGGTCTTCGGCCTCTTCACCACGGGCGTGACCGTGGTGACGGCCGTCAACCCCGGACCGGAACCGGTCGGCGTGACCGCCAACTCGGTCACCTCGGTGTCGCTCGACCCGCCGCTCGTCCTCTGGTGCCTCGCGAACAAGAGCAGCAGCCTGTCCGCGTTCAAGGTCGGCGCGCCCTTCGCGATCCACATCCTCGCCGCCGACCAGGCCGACATCGCGCTGCACTTCGCGCGCTCGGGCGCCACGAAGTTCGACGTCGACGACTGGTGGCGCAGCCGCCCGTCGCCGCCCGTCATCAACGGCGCGCTGGCGCGGATGGCCTGCCACGTCACCGATCTCCACCCCGGCGGCGACCACACCATCATCGTGGGCGCCATCGATTCGCTCGAGTCGCGCTCGGCGCCGCCGCTCGCGTTCCACGCGAGCCGCTTCGGCCGCTTCACCGTCGACCGCGGTTCGGGCGAGGTCGACGCCTGGCCGGATCCGCAAGGGCTCTGGATGTGAACGCCGCGGCGCCGACCGGCGAGGACCTCGCCGCGCGGCTGCTGCGCTGGATCCGCGGCGGCGGTCTGCC
>DAIMYL010000002.1:64492-67724 GCA_036734505.1 Steroidobacteraceae bacterium
CCGGCGAGGACCTCGCCGCGCGGCTGCTGCGCTGGATCCGCGGCGGCGGTCTGCCGCTCGCGATGCCGGACGGGGCGCCGGTGCCGCCCGCCGAAGTCGTGCTCGCCACGCTGACGGCGCCCGGTGCCGGCTATTCCAACATCACGCTGCTCGGCGAAACGCAAGGCACCGGGCGCTGGGCCGCGGCGCGCCGCGGCTTCGTGCTGCGCATGCAGCCGCCCGGGGATCCCATCTATCCGGACCACGATGTGCGCAAGCAGCATCGCGTGCTGGAGGCGCTGCACACCGCGGGCTTGCCGGTGCCGCGCCTGCTCGCCGCCGAGGACGATCCGGGCGCGCTCGGCGGGCCGTTCTTCCTGATGGCGCAGGTCGAGGGCCGTGTGCCGAACGAGAACCCGCAGTACCACGTCGGCGGCTGGTTCCACGACCTGCCCGCCGCCGAGCAGCGCGCCTGCTGGATGGCGGGCGTCGGCGCGGTGGCGCAGCTTGCGCGGCTCGACTGGCGCGCCGCGGGGCTCGGCTTCCTCGACCCGGGCGACGGCGTGTCGCCGCTGATGCGCCAGCTCGGCTACTACGACCGCGCACTGCGCTGGGCAGAATCTTTGGCTGGACGGGCGTATCCGCTGCTCCGTGCCGCCGGCGCCTGGCTGCGCGCGAACCGTCCGACGGAGGACGGCGCGTCATCCGGGTCGCCTGCGTTCTCCTGGGGCGATGCCAAGCTCGGCAACTGCGTGTTCCACGAGGGGCGTCTCGCCGCGATCCTCGACTTCGAGCAGGCGACGCTCGCCGATCCGGTGGACGACCTCGCGTGGTGGCTGATGCTCGACGATTCCTTGTCACGCGGCTACGGTGCGCCGCGGCTCGCCTCGCTGCCCACGCGCGCGGAGACGGTCGCGGAATGGGAGCGGGTGAGCGGCCGCGAAGCGCGGCATCTCGATTACTACGAGGTCTTCGCCGCCTGGCGCATGGGCTTCGTGATGGCGCGCATCGCGCACATCTTCAAGCAGCGCGGCTGGATACCGGCCGACTCGGACATGGACGAGCGCAACGGCGGCGCGACGCTGCTCGCCGCGCATGGGGCGCGGCTCGGGTTCGCGCGCGTCCTCGATGAAGCGAAGGGGGGCTGAGATGTCCGGCAGCATCGGGCCGCTGGTCGCGGCCGACGAGCGGTTCGACCACCAGATCGTCGAGACGCACGCCACGGTGCTGCACACCGACCCGGCGTGGACCGAGAAGGTCTGGGGCAGCGCCTGCAGCCCCGACGGCGCGCTGTCGGTGAGCTTCGGCTTCGGCAAGTATGTCAACCGCAACGTCGTCGACGGCTTCGGCGGCGTGAGCCGCGGCGTCGAGCAATGGGCGGTGCGCGGCAGCCGCGCCCTGTCGAGCGACGTCGACCGCGTCGATGTCGGTCCGCTGCGCTACGACATCGTCGAGCCGCTCAAGAAGGTCCGCGTGCGGCTCGAGCCGAACGCGGTGCAGCCGATCGCCTTCGATCTCGTGCTGACGGGCATCACGCCCTGCACCGTCGAGGAGCGCGAGGACCGCCGCACGCTCACCGGCTTCAAGCGCAGCGCCGACCAGATCCGCTACCACCAGACCGGCATCGCCGACGGATGGGTCGAGGTCGAAGGGCGGCGCATCGAGGTTCGCGGCTGGATGATGTCGCGCGACCGGTCGTGGGGCGTGCGACCGACGGTGGGCCTGCCGATGCCGGGCATGCAGCCCGATCCCATGGACAGCCATCCGCCGCGCGTGCTCGCGGTCTGGAACCCGGTGCTGTTCGGTGCGGGTGAAGGCGCGTACGCCTTCATGCAGTACTACCTGCTCTACGAGGGCGAGGGTTGGCGCCACGAGAAGATGCAGGGCGGCTTCGAGTTCCGCGACGGCAAGCGCCTGCCGGTGTCGCGCATCGAGCCGCAGCTCGAGTTCGACCCCGCCAACCTGCGGCTTCGGCGCGCCGAATTCGCGCTCACGATGCCGGACGGCACGGCGCGCGTGCTGCGTGCGGAGCCGGTGGGCGGCACCGGCTTCCATCTCGGCGCCGGCCTCTATCTCGGTTTCGACGGCCATCACCACGGCGAATGGCGCGGCGAGCTGCATCTCGACGGCGAGCACTTCGCCGACTGCTCGGCGCCCGAGGACGCGCGTCGCCTCAACCAGTTCCGCGACTGCGTGATGGCCTTCGTCGACGAGGCGACGGGCGCGCGCGGCACGGGCATCTGCCAGACCTGGGTGCAGGGCCGTTGGCCCGCGATGGGGCTGCCCTGAGCGCAGCGCCGCTTTCCAAGATATCGACCTGACGGGGGACGCGATGATCAAGTACGACTTCGACGGCAAGGTGGCGGTGGTGACGGGCGCGGCGTCCGGCATCGGCCGTGCGACGGCGCTGGCGTTCGCGGCCTCGGGCGCGGCGGTGGTGGTCGCCGACATGAACGAGACGGGCGGCGAGGAGACCGTGGCGCTCGCGCGCGCGGCCGGCGGCCGCGCCGTGTTCCAGCGCTGCGACGTCTCGAACGCGGCGGACGCCGAGGCCTTGGTGGCACGCGCGGTCTCGGAATACGGCCGGCTCGACTTCGCGCACAACAACGCCGGCATCAACAACATCGCCGCCGACGAATGGGAGCTGCCGAACTGGCAGCGCAGCCTCGGCGTGAACCTCACCGGCGTCATGCTGTGCATGAAGGCCGAGGCGGCGGTGATGCTGAAGCAGGGCAAGGGCGCCATCGTGAACACCGCGTCGATCAACGGTCTCGTCGGCAACCCCTCGCAGCCCGCCTACACCGCGACCAAGCACGCGGTGGTCGGGCTCACGCGCCACGGTGCGCTGCGCTGGGCGCGTCAGGGTGTGCGCGTCAACTGCGTCTGCCCGGGCGTGATCGACACGCCGATGGTGGAGGGCGTGTCGGCGCGGCCCGAGATCCGCAAGATCATCGAGGGCATGACGCCGCTCGGCCGCTTCGGCAAGCCCGAGGAGGTCGCGGCCGGCGTGCTGTGGCTGTGCTCCGACGCCTCGAGCTTCGTCACCGGCCATCCGCTCGTCATCGACGGCGGCGCGATCGCGGACTGATCGACCGCCGCGCCGCCGCCGCGTCGCGTCAGAAACCGCGGAACTGCGCCAGCTCGTCGACCGTGATGCGGTCGCGCGGGAAATCGTTGACGGCCTGCGTGCGGTCCGGATGGCCGACCGCCATGCCGCAGTAGACCATCTCCTCGGCCGGCAGGCCGAAGCGCG
>DAIMYL010000003.1:0-14423 GCA_036734505.1 Steroidobacteraceae bacterium
GACGGCGCTCGCCCAGGCGGCGCAGGCGACGCTGTCGCGGCTCGGCCAGCGGTTGTTGCGCGACGGTGAGGTGGTGGTGGACCGCGACCGCAGCCTCGCGCTGCTCGCGGCCGAGGCACGGGCGCTGCCCACCGCGACGCTGCCGCGCCTCGCAGCGCTGCATGCGCTACCCTTCGACGCATGAACGACACCGTGCGCGACCCCGTCGCGGAGTGGCACCGGATCCTCGAGACCCGTGACATCGAGGCGCTCGCCTCGTTGCTGCACGACGAGGCGGTGTTCCTCTCGCCCGTGGTGCACACGCCGCAGCGCGGCAAGCGCCTGGTGATGGGGTATCTGGGCGCAGCGGCGGAGGTGCTCGGCAATCCGTCGTTCCGCTATGTGCGCGAGATCATCGGCGCGCGAGATGCCATGCTGGAGTTCGAGACCGAGATCGATGGCGTCTCGGTCAACGGCATCGACCTGATCCGCTGGGACGATGCGGGGCGCATCATCGAGTTCAAGGTGATGGTGCGGCCGCTGAAGGCGATCCAGGCCGTGCACGCGCGGATGGCGGAGCGGTTGCAGGCAGGCAGCGCTTAGTCCGCGTCGGCCGGAACCTGCGGTTCAGGCCTTGGAGCTACACGTCGCCGACGCGGTTCCGTTCCAGCAGTTGATGCAGGCCATGCAGATCGCCCAGCACCCAAAGATCGGCGATCAGGCCGTCCCTGAAGGTGAAGAGCGCAGCGCCTGCCCACTCGACGCGCAGCGACGTCGGCGCGTAGCCGAGGAACGTCTTGCGGTGTATCCCCGAGAACAGCATCTTGGCGAACGCCTTGTGCTCGCCGACCACCAGGTCCTGGATGTCGCAGCGATAATCGCCGAGTGCGTCGTGCACGAGATCGACATAGCCGGCGAACTCGTCGTGTCCGACCTTGCTGGGGCCGAGAGAGCCGCGGAAGGTGAAATCAGGGCGGAGCAGTCCCGGGATCGCCGACCGATCGTGCTTGTTCCAGATGTCGGCGTAGAAGCTCTCTACGAGTCGGATCGAGCGATCTGTCATGGTCGTGATGCGCGTCCATCTGTGCGGGAGATGGTCGGGATGAGAGGATTTGAACCTCCGACTCCTACGTCCCGAACGTAGTGCTCTACCAGGCTGAGCTACATCCCGATCTGTCCGCCGATCGTCAGGAACTGCGCTCGACGGCGAACCGGGCGAGCGCTGCAAGGCCTTGTTTGCAGGGCGTTTCGGGGAGCGCTTGCAGCGCCATCAACGCCCTGTCGGCCTCGTCCTGCGCGAGGCGGCGAGTGTACTCAAGTGCCCCGGTCGATTCAATCGCGGCCACGATGACCTCGAGCTGCTCGAGGCCGCCGTTTTCGATGGCGCTGCGGATGAGCTGTCTGACCCCGTCGTCGCCGGACAGGCGCAGCGCCTGGATCAGCGGCAGGGTGGGCTTGCCCTCGGCCAGGTCATCGCCCAGGTTCTTGCCGCGCTCCTCGGGGTCCGATTGGTAGTCGAGCACATCGTCGATGAGCTGATACGCCGTTCCCAGGTGCCGGCCGTAGTCGGCGAGGGCGCGCTGTTGGCTGGGGCTCGCCGCCGCGAGCACGGCCGAGACCTCGGCGCCCGCCTCGAAGAGCTTGGCGGTCTTGCGGTGGATGACCTCAAGGTAGCGCTGCTGCGTGGTGTCCGGGTCGCCCGCGTTCATGAGCTGCAGCACTTCGCCCTCGGCGATGACATTGGTCGCCTCGGACATGATCTCCATGACCCGCTGCGAGCCGATCGCCGCCATCATCTGGAAGGCGCGGGAGTACACGAAATCGCCCACCAGCACGCTCGCCTGGTTGCCGTAGACGGCGTTGGCGGTGTCGCGGCCGCGGCGGCGCTCGGAGCCGTCGACGACATCGTCGTGCAGGAGGGTCGCCGTATGGATGAACTCGATGAACGCGGCGGCGTCGATATGGCTCGCACCGCGATAACCGCAGGCCCGCGCGGCGAGCAGCACGATCAGCGGTCGCAGGCGCTTGCCGCCGCCGGCGATGATGTGCTCGGCGACCTGATCGACGAGCGGCACCGCGCTTTTCATGCTGGCGCGGATGACCGCGTCGACCGCCACGAGGTCGTCGCGCACCAGTTCCTTGACCATGGCGAGAGGGCTCATCCGGGAATGTTAGCGGAATCGACCCGTCCGGACCCTGAGGGGGTTGCGGGGTGCCCGGGGGGCGGGCAGTCCGTCCGGGGTAAGCCCTTGACAGGACAGGGGGTTGCAGGCGCAGAAAGGTTTGACCCGAGGGGGGTGCGCCAGTAGAATGCGCGACCTTTTCCGGGTGGAGTCATCATGTACGCGGTCATCGCCACGGGCGGCAAGCAGTATCGGGTCGAGGCAGGCAGCGTCCTGCGCATCGAGCTTCTCACGGCCGAGGCGGGCGCCGAGGTCAAGTTCGACGATGTCCTGCTCGTCGGTTCGGGTTCGTCCGTGACGGTCGGTTCCCCGAAGGTCAAGGGCGCCTCGGTCACCGCGACCGTGCAACGCCACGGCCAGGGCGACAAGGTGAGCATCGTCAAGTTCCGCCGTCGCAAGCACTACCTGCGCATGAAGAACCACCGTCAGAAGTTCACCGAGGTCAAGGTCACCGGCATCAACGCCGGCTGATCCCCCTCAAGCCTTTCGGAGCGACAGTCACATGGCACATAAAAAGGCAGGCGGCAGCACCAAGAACGGCCGCGATTCCCACAGCAAGCGTCTCGGCGTGAAGGCGTTCGGCGGCGAGCAGGTCATCGCCGGCAACATCATCATCCGCCAGCGCGGCACCCAGTACCGTCCCGGCGAGAACGTCGGCATCGGCACGGACCACACGCTGTTCGCGCTCAAGGACGGCAAGGTCGCGTTCAAGCGCCGCGGTGCCGAGCAGAAGATGTTCGTGAGCGTCGTCTCCGACTGAGACCGCGTTCCCGGACCTTCCACGCGAACCCCGGCCGCGCGCCGGGGTTTTCGTTTGCAGAGCCGGAAGCTGTCATCACCCGCAGGTCATCCCCATGAAGTTCGTCGATGAAGCCAAGATGCGCGTGCAGGCCGGCAACGGCGGCCGCGGCTGCCTGAGTTTCCGGCGCGAGAAGTTCATGCCGTTCGGCGGCCCGGACGGCGGTGACGGCGGTCTCGGCGGCAGCGTCTGGCTGCGCGCGGCCGAGGGCATCAACACGCTCGCGGATTTCCGCGTCGAGCGCAATTTCAAGGCGAAGTCCGGCGAGGCGGGCAGCGGCAACGACTGCACCGGCCGCGGCGGCGACGATCTCTATGTGCCGGTGCCGGTAGGCACGGTGGTGCGCGATTCCGAGACCGGCGAGCAGTTGGGCGACCTCGTGCGCGCCGGCGATACGCTGCTCGTGGCGCGCGGCGGCAAGGGCGGTTGGGGCAACGCCAAGTTCAAGACGAGCACCAATCGCGCACCGCGGCAGTTCGGACCGGGGCTGCCCGGCGAGAAGCGGCTGCTCGAGCTCGAGCTCAAGGTGATCGCCGATGTGGGTCTGCTCGGCCTGCCGAACGCCGGCAAGTCGACGCTCATCCGCGCGGTGTCCTCGGCGCGCCCGAAGGTCGCGGACTATCCCTTCACCACGCTGCATCCGAACCTCGGCGTCGTGTATTGCGGCGAGCACCGCTCCTTCGTGATGGCCGACATCCCGGGTCTCATCGAGGGTGCCGCCGAGGGCGCGGGCCTCGGCATCCGCTTCCTCAAGCATCTGCAGCGCACGCGGGTGCTGCTGCACCTCGTCGACATCTCGCCGGTCGACCCCGACGCCGATCCGGTGAAGGACGCGCGCGCCATCGTCGGCGAGCTCAAAAAATTCTCCAAGGACCTCGCCGACCGGCCGCGCTGGCTGGTGCTCAACAAGTCCGACCTGCTGCCGCCGGGCGAGGCCGAGAAGCGGGCGAAGGCCATCGTGCGCAGCCTGCGCTTCAAGGGGCCGTGGTTCCTGATCTCGGGCGCGACCGGCGCCGGCACCAAGGACCTCACCGAGTCCGTGATGCGCTTCCTCGAGGAGCGCGCTGCGGCAGAGGCGGCGGCGGGCGGTGCGTCCGGCGGAGCGGCCGACGACGCCGACTGAGATGGCGGAGCGGAACAGCAAGGTCCGCCGCCGCATCGCCGCCGGGAAGTTCCGGCTGCGTATCCGTGACCTGCGCAACCTCGGGCCACGCGCCGAGCGTTGGCTGGCCGACGCCGGCATCCACTCGACCGAGGAACTGCGCCGCCGGGGCGCGCTCGAGGCCTACCTCGCGGTGCGGCGGGCGGGTGGGACCGGGTCCCTGAACATGCTCTGGGCCTTGGCGGGGGCGTTGGAGCCCTGGCCGGAGGGGCGGGACTGGCGCGAGGTGGCGGCGAGCGAGGTGCGGTTGCCTTTGCTGCTCGCCGTGGAGAGCCGTCTGGCGGCGCGCAAGGCGACGCTGGAGGCGGCCGGCGTCAGCGCCGGGGGCGGCGCCAAGGGGCGGAGCCGGAAGGCGCAGGTGGTCGCTCCGCGGACCCCTAAAACGGACGACCCGGCCCCATGGGTGCCGGGTCTTCCTTTCGAACCTGCGCGGAAGAGGACGGGGCGGCAGAGCCGCCGCCGGATCAAGCCAGCTTCTTGAGCTTGGCGGCCATGCGCTTCTTGTGGCGCGAGGCCTTGTTCTTGTGCACCAGGCCCTTGTTGACCAGCGAGTCGACCGACGACGCGGCGGCGCGGACGGCGGCGGTGGCCTTGGCCTTGTCGCCGGAGGCGATGGCTTCGTTGGCGCCGCGCAGCGCGGAACGCTGGCGGGAGCGCAGGGCGACATTGCGGTTGCGGTGCTTGACGGCCTGGCGGGCGGCCTTCTCGGCGGACTTGGTGTTGGCCACTTAGTGTGCTCTGGGGGGCTGAAAAAGGCGCGTATTTTGGTTGTGGGACAGGGGGTTGTCAACGGCGGCGAGCGGCCGCCTCCGCTACAATGCCGGGCTTGTCTCCCGTCGGGTCGACATGAGCCGCGCGATCTTCAAGAGCACCACGGTGGTGGGCCTCACCACCCTCCTGTCCCGGGTCACCGGGCTGCTGCGCGACATGGTCTATTCCCAGGCCTTCGGCGCCGGCACGCTCATGGACGCGTTCCTGGTCGCCTTCAAGATCCCGAACTTCCTGCGGCGCCTGTTCGCCGAGGGCGCCTTCTCGCAGTCCTTCGTGCCGGTGATCTCCGAGTACAAGGTGCAGCGCGACCAGGGGGAGGTGCGCGAGCTCGTGGCCGGGGTCGCCGGCACGCTCGGCACGGTGCTGCTCGTCGTCACGGCGATCGGTGTGGTCGCCGCGCCGCTCGTGATCCTCGGCTTCGCGCCGGGCTTCACGCAGGAGCCGGGCAAGTACGAGCTCGCGGTGTCGATGCTGCGCTGGACCTTCCCGTACCTCTTCTTCGTGTCGCTGGTCGCGCTCTTCAGCGGCGTGCTCAACAGCTACGGGCGGTTCGCCGTGCCGGCCTTCACGCAGGTGCTGATGAACCTCGTGATGATCCTGTTCGCCGTGGTCATCGCCGCCGGCTCGGACAACCCCGGCGTCGTGCTCGCGATCGGCGTGTTCGTGTCGGGCGTGGTGCAGCTCGTCTTCATGCTGCCCTCGGTGGCGCGGCTCGGGTTGCTCTCATGGCCGCGCTGGCGGCCGGCGGCCGAGGGGGTGCGGCGCATCGGCAAGCTCATGCTCCCCGGCATCTTCGGCTCGTCGATGGCGCAGGTGAGCCTGCTGCTCGACACCCTGATCGCCTCGTTCCTGGTGACGGGCAGCATCGCCTGGCTCTACTACGCGGACCGCCTGATGGAGTTCACGCTCGGCGTGTTCAGCATCGCGCTCGCCACCGTGATCCTGCCGAAGCTCTCCGCCCAGCATGCCGAGGGCGATGCCGCGCGCTTCTCGGCGACCCTCGATTGGTCGCTGCGCATCGTGATCCTGATGGTGGTGCCCGCTGCGATCGGCCTCCTGGTGCTCGCAGGTCCCATGGCCGCGACCATCTTCGGCTACGGCAACTTCACGGACCGTGATGTGCAGATGACGCAGTACGGTCTGATGGCCTATTCCTGGGGCCTCATCGGCTTCAGCCTCGTCAAGGTGCTCGCGCCCGGCTATTTCGCGCGGCAGGACACGCGCACACCGGTGCGGGTGGGCCTCATCGCGCTCGGCGTCAACATGGCCTTCAACCTGCTGGTGGTCCTGCCGGCGCACTACGCGGGCTTCGCCACGCCTTTCGTGCTGCTCGCCACCTCGACCTGTCTGTCCGCGGCGCTCAACGCCTTCCTGCTGTGGCGCGGGTTGCGCGCCTCGGGCGTCTACCAGCCGCGCGCCGGGTGGGGCGCGCTGCTCGGGCGGGTGCTGCTGGCCAACGCCGTGATGGCGGGCGTGCTGCTCGCGCTGTCGCAGGATCTCGCGGCCTGGCTCGCCGAGCCGCCGCTGCATCGGGCGGCGCATCTCGCGGGGCTGATCCTGGCCGGTGCGGCCGCCTACGGGGCGGTGCTCTGGATCGCCGGGCTGCGCCCCGCGCACCTGCGCGCGGGCGAGGGCCGCTGATGGACCTCGTGCGCGGCGTCCACAACCTCGCGGCGCGCCATCAGGGCGGCATCGTGGCGATCGGCAGCTTCGATGGCCTGCATCTCGGGCATCGCGCGCTGATCGACGCGACGCGCGACCTGGCGCGCCGCGCCGGGACGACGCAGGCCGCCTGTCCGGCGCTGATGCTCACCTTCGAGCCCTTGCCGCGCGAGTTCCTGACGCCCGCGGAGCCGCCCGCGCGTCTCACCAACCTGCGCGAGCGCGTGCGATTGCTCGAGGGCAGCGGTCTCGATGCGCTCGTGCTGCTGCGGTTCGACACCCGCCTGCGCGGTATGGACGGCGACGCCTTCGTGCGGCTGCTCTACGAGCGGTTGCAGGCGAGGGGGGTGGTGGTGGGCCACGATTTCCACTTCGGGCGCGGCGGTGCGGCCAACGCCAACTTCCTGCGGGAGGCCGGCGCGCGGCTCGGCTTCGCGGTCGAGGTGATCGCACCCGTGGCGGCGGATGCCGCCCGCGTCAGCAGTTCCGGGATCCGTGCCGCCTTGGCTGCGCGCGATCTCGCCGGGGCGGCCCGGCTGCTCGGTCGGCCGTATTCGATGCGCGGCCGGGTGGCCGCCGGTCAGCAGCTCGGTCGCACATGGGGCTTCCCGACCGCTAACATCCGCATGCGGCGGCGGCGCGTGCCGCTCGCGGGCATCTTCGCGGTGCGGGTGCGTGGCATCGAGGACGGGCCGGGCGCCCGCGTGTACGGCGGCGTCGCGAGCCTCGGCACACGGCCGACGGTGGGCGGCGTCGAGCCGCTGCTGGAGGTGTTCGTGTTCGACTACGCGGGCGACCTCTACGGCCGCGAGCTCGAGGTGGAGTTCCTCGCGCACCTGCGCGAAGAGCTGCGCTTCGAGAGCGTCGAGCTTCTCATCGTGCAGATGCGCGCGGACGCCGAGGCGGCGCGCACGCTGTTGCGGGACATCGTTTGAAGGACATCTTCGAAGGACATGCAGTGAAGGACTACAAGCACACCATCAACCTGCCGCAGACCGGCTTCCCCATGAAGGCCGATCTCGCGCAGCGCGAGCCCGCGATGCTGGCCCGTTGGCAGGCCGAGGACACCTACGGCCGCCTGCGCGAGGTGGCGAAGGGCCGACCGCGTTTCGTGCTGCACGACGGTCCGCCGTTCGCCAACGGCGCGATCCACATCGGTCACGCGCTCAACAAGATCCTCAAGGACATCATCGTCAAGTCGCGCTCGCTCGAAGGCTTCGACTCGCCCTACATCCCGGGCTGGGACTGCCACGGTCTGCCCATCGAGCACGCCGTCGAGAAGAAGCACGGGCGGCCCGGGCAGAAGCTCGACGCGAACGAGTTCCGCGCGGCCTGCCGCGCGTTCGCGGCAGAGCAGGTCGAGCAGCAGCGCCGCGGCTTCAAGCGTCTCGGTGTGCTCGGCGACTGGGACCGCCCGTACCTCACCATGGCGCCCGCCTACGAGGCCGCGCAGCTGCGCGCCTTCGGGCGCATCGTCGCCAACGGCCATCTCTACAAGGGCGCGAAGCCCGTGCACTGGTGCCTCGATTGCCGCTCGTCGCTCGCCGAGGCCGAGGTCGAGTACGAGGACAAGACCTCGACCGCGGTCGATGTCGCCTTCGGCGTGGTCGATGTCGCCGACTTCGCGCTGCGCATCGGGCTCGGCAAGGGCGCGGGTGCGGCTGCCGCTGCGGCGATGGCCGCGACCGCGCCGCCCGCGCTCGTCATCTGGACCACGACGCCCTGGACGCTGCCCGCCAACGAGGCGGTCGCCCTCGGCGGCGAGATCGACTACGCGCTCGTCACGCTGCCCGCGACGGGTGATCCGGCCGCCGGCGGCACGCCCGAGCGTGCGGTGGTGCTCGCCGCCGAGCTCGTCGCCGATTGTGCGCAGCGTTACGGTGTCGCCGTCGAGGCGGTGCAGACGCTGGCGCGCTTCAAGGGTGCGGCGCTCGAAGGGCTCGCGCTGCAGCACGCTTTCCTGCCCAAGCAGGTGCCGGTGATCCTCGGCGAGCATGTCACGCTCGAGTCCGGTACGGGCGCCGTGCACACCGCGCCCGCGCATGGTCAGGAGGACTTCGTGGTCGCGCAGCGTTACGCGCTGCCGGTCGTGAACCCGGTCGGTGGCGATGGTCGCTTCCTCGCGGGCACGCCGCATGTCGAGGGCCTCAAGGTCGACGAGGGCGGCGCGCGGCTGGTCGAGCTCATGTCGGGCAACGGCACGCTGCTCGCGCACGCGCCGTACCGGCATTCCTATCCGCATTGCTGGCGCCACAAGACGCCGGTGATCTTCCGCGCCACGCCGCAGTGGTTCATCAGCATGGAGCAGGCCGGGCTGCGCGCCGCCGCGCTGCGCGACATCCCGGGCGTCGAGTGGATCCCGGGTTGGGGCGAGCAGCGCATCCACGGCATGATCGCCAACCGTCCCGACTGGTGCATCTCGCGGCAGCGCATCTGGGGCGTGCCCATCCCGCTCTTCGTCCACAAGGTCACGGGCGCGCTGCATCCGCGCACGCAGGAGCTGATCGAGGCCGCGGCGGTGCGCGTCGAGGCGGGCGGCATCGAGGCCTGGTTCGCGCTCGACCCGGCGGAGCTGCTCGGCGCCGAGGCGGCCGACTACGACAAGGTGAACGACCTGATGGATGTCTGGGCCGACTCGGGCCTGTCGTTCCATTGCGTCGGTACGGCGCGGCCTGAGGTGGCGGCGCCGGTCGACCTCTATCTCGAAGGCTCGGACCAGCACCGCGGCTGGTTCCATTCCTCGCTGCTGATGTCCGAGGCGCTCGAGGCCCGCGCACCGTACAAGGCCGTGCTCACGCACGGCTTCACGGTCGACGACAAGGGCCGCAAGATGTCCAAATCCTTGGGCAATGTCATCGATCCGCAGAAGGTCACGGCCACGCTCGGCGCCGATGTGTTGCGCCTGTGGGTGTCGTCGACCGACTACGCCAACGAGATCGCGGTCTCCGACGAGATCCTGAAGCGCATGGCGGACTCGTACCGCCGCATACGCAACACCGTGCGCTTCCTGCTCGGCAACCTCTCGGGGTTCGACCCGGCGACCGACGCCGTCGCGCCCGCCGAGATGGTCGCGCTCGACCGTTGGGCGCTGGCGCGCGCGGCGGCCCTGCAGGAGGAGATCCGGGCGGCGTATCTGTCGTTCGATTTCCATCTGGTCTACCAGAAGGTCCACAACTTCTGCGTTGCCGACCTCGGCGGCCTCTGGCTCGATGTCACCAAGGACCGCCTCTATACGACCCCGGCGAGATCCTTGGCCCGTCGTTCGGCGCAGACCGCGCAGTGGCATGTCGCCGAGGCGATGGTGCGCTGGCTCGCGCCCGTGCTGTCCTTCACCGCCGAGGAGATCTGGTCGTTCCTGCCCGGCAAGCGTGAGGCCTCGGTGTTCCACTCGCTGTGGCATCGCTTCCCGGAGGTGCCGGCCGACGGCATCGACTGGGACGCGCTCATCGCGCTGCGCGCGCAGGTGGCGGGCGAGCTCGAGCGGCTGCGCGCCGCGGGCGAGATCGGCTCGCCGCTCGAGGCGCAGGTGGTGGTGGCCTGTCCGCCGGATCGCCTGCCGCAGCTCGATGCCTTGGGCGATGAGCTCCGGTTCTTCCTCATCACTTCGCAGGCGCGCGTCGAGGCGGTGCCGGGCGCGACGGCCGTCACGCTGCGCGTCACGCCGACCACGGCGCCGAAGTGCGTGCGCTGCTGGCACCGCTTGGACGATGTCGGCACCCACGCCGATCACCCCGAGCTCTGCGGCCGCTGCGTGACCAACATCGAGGGGCCGGGCGAGACCCGGCGGTTCGCATGAGCGACACCCCGAAGCTGCCCCCGGCGGGCGAGAGCGGCTGGCGTTGGCTGCCGCTCTCGGCGCTGCTCATCGTCGCCGATCAGGTGAGCAAGGGCTGGATCGAAGCGCGCTATCTGCTCGGCGAATCGACCCCGGTGCTGCCGGTGCTCGACATCGTGCGCCTGCACAACCCCGGCGCGGCGTTCTCGTTCCTCGCGGGCGCGGGCGGCTGGCAGCGCTGGTTCCTGAGCGCGCTCGCGGTCGTCATCAGCATCGGCATCGTCTGGTGGCTGCGGCAGATGCACGCGGGTCGCGAGCGGATGCTCGCCGTCTCGTTCGCGCTGATCCTCGCGGGCGCGATCGGCAACGTCATCGACCGCATCGAGCACGGCTATGTCGTCGACTTCATCCACGCGCACTGGGGCGGTGCGTACTTCCCGGCCTTCAACATCGCCGACATGGCGATCTCGGTGGGTGCGGGCCTGATGCTGCTCGACGCCTTCCTCGACTGGCGGCGTGGAAAAGGCGCGCCTTGAAGCTCCGCCTCGCCAACCCGCGCGGTTTCTGCGCCGGCGTCGACCGCGCCATCGACATCGTCGAGCGTGCGATCGAACTCTACGGCGCGCCGATCTTCGTGCGCCACGAGGTCGTCCACAACCGTCATGTCGTCGAGCGGTTGCGCAGCATGGGTGCGGTGTTCGTGCAGGAACTCGACGAGGTGCCGGACGGCTCCACGGTCATCTTCTCGGCGCACGGCGTCTCGAAGGCGGTCGAGGACGAGGCCAAGCGCCGCGACCTCGAGGTGTTCGACGCCACCTGTCCGCTCGTCACCAAGGTCCACATGGAGGTCCGGCGCTACGCGCGCGAGGGCCGCGATGTGGTCCTCATCGGCCATGACGGCCATCCGGAGGTGGAGGGTACGCTCGGGCGGTTCGATGCCGCCCACGGCGGGCGCATCCGCCTCGTCGAATCCGTGGCCGATGCGGAGCGCCTCGAGGTCCCGGACCCGGCGCGGCTCGCCTTCGTCACCCAGACCACGCTCTCGGTGGACGACACCGCCGAGATCGTCGCGACCCTGCAGCGCCGGTTCCCCGGGCTCACGACGCCGCGCAAGGAAGACATCTGCTACGCGACGCAGAACCGTCAGGACGCCGTGAAGGACCTGCTGCGCGAGGCCGACCTGCTGCTCGTGGTCGGCTCGGTGACGAGCTCCAACTCCAACCGCTTGGTCGAGATCGGCGCGCGCGCCGGCATCCCGTCCTACCTCATCGATGGCGCCGAGGACCTGCGCCGCGAGTGGCTCGAGGGGCGGCAGTGCGTCGGCCTCACCGCGGGCGCCTCGGCCCCCGAGGTACTCGTCCAGCAGGTCATCGACCGGCTCTGCGAGTGGGGGGTGGAGCGCCCTCAGGAGCTCGTCGGGCGCCAGGAACATGTGGTCTTCGCGCTGCCGCGGGAACTGCGGGCCGTCCGGACGGGTCGGTAGGGCAGGGGCCGTCACCCCGGGTTGCCCTATAATTCCGTCATGGTCGTCCCCGCGTCACTCAAACCCGCCGCCGATCGACTGCGCGCCTGCGGCATCCAGCCGACGGCGCAGCGCCTGCGCATCGCCTCGCTGCTGATCGGGGCGCCCCAGCACCTGACGGCGGACCAGCTGCTCGACCGGCTGCGCCGCGATGGCGCCCGGGTCTCCAAGGCCACGGTCTACAACACCCTGAATCTCTTCGCCGCACGGGGAGTCGTCCGCCAGCTTGCCGTGGACGGCGACCGCGCGTGGTTCGATTCCAACACCGAGCCGCATTACCATTTCCAGGACCTCGAGTCGGGGGCCCTGACGGACCTGCCGACCACCGCCGTGCGCTTCGAGCAGCTGCCGCCCCCGCCCCCTGGGACGGAATACGCGGGGATCGAACTTTTCATCCGGCTGCGACGCGTTTAAGATTCGCAGCCCCGCCGGGCCCGGATAGCTCAGTTGGTAGAGCGGCGCATTCGTAATGCGTAGGTCGTAGGTTCGAATCCTATTCCGGGCACCATCCAAAACCTTTATCTTTCAAGCGGGTGGATGGTTTTCCTGCTGTAGATCATCGCTAGGGCTGGGCGTTGCAGCGCAGGCTCGCGCGTGCGCGCTGCGCGCTGTCGAGGTCGGTGCGGTCGTCGGTCACCAACAGCCGCATCAGCAGCAGCACCTTGGCGCTCGGCGCCTCGACCACGGTCGCGCCGGCCGGTGCCCGGAGCGTCGTGCGGTCCGTCCCCGGCGCGACCACCAGCAGTTCGAGCCGGCCGGGTGCGGTGGCCGCCGCATCCTCCGCAAGCCTGCGGTCGTTCACCACGAAGAAATTGTCGGAGTTCGCGCCGTAGAGCGCGACGGACCAGTAGCGCGGGTGTGCGACCTCGGCGCTGACCTGCAGCGGCCGCTGCGCGAGGTCCGCGGTGCAGGTGGCATAGAGCAGATCCGGGCTCGGCATGACGATGCGGCGTTGCGTGTGGTCGGTGGGCGGCGGCAGGTAGACGCCGGTCGCGGCTTGCGCTGCAGGCTGGCCGGCGGTCTCCTGCGCGATGCGCGACATGGCCTCGCGCATGATGAGCCGCGGCGCGGCCCACACGGCGAGCAGGTGCGCGAGCACCGCCACGGCAAGCCCGAGCGCGAGCAGGCGCTGCCAGGGCTTCATGGGCAGTCCCCCTGCAACTGGATCGAGGGCGCGGCGAGCGCACCTGGGTCCGCCTGCAGTTCAGGCATGGGGTTGTAGAGCCTGAGCGTCAGGATCAGCCCACCGTCGCCCGGCGTCGGCACCCACTCGACGCCGCCGGTGACGGGCGGCGTGGGACCCGTGACCATGCGGAACGACCCGGCGGTGCGGCCGGTGGGGTTCTCACCGCTGACGCTGTACTTCTTGTCGGGGTTCGGGAACAGGAAGATGTCGTCGGCGTAGACCGTGACGCTCCACCAACGCGCGGCCGGGATGCTGCCGCTGACGAGGTAGCGGCAGGCGGCGCGCAAGGGTCGTCCGGCGTCGTCCTGCTGTGCGATGTAGTACAGCGTCTCGCGGCGGTCGAGCGCGAGCAGCGCCTTGATCGCTATGCGCGCACGGGTGTACATCGAGGCGCCGGTGCTGCCCGCGTCGAGGTTCACGAGCCAGGGACCGATGCGCTGGCCCGCGGGGTCGGTGCGGGTGAGCCAGAGCCACGCGGTGCCGACACCGATGACGACACCCGCGACGACGGTCGCGACGATGCGACCGCGTGTCATGCGAGGCCTGCCGCCCGGCGGATGAACTCGGCGCAGCGCGCCGGTTGCGTCACCGGCAGCATGTGTCCGCCCTCGACGAGCTCGAGCCGCGTCGTCGGCACCCGCGCCGCGAAGCCTTCGCCCTGAATGCGGAAGTCGAGCACCCGATCGCCGCGGCCGTAGAGCACATGCACGGGCGGTGCGCCCGGCGCGTTGAGCGCGGCATAGCCCGCCTCGATGCGCGGCATGACGGGCCCGACGGCGGCGAAGTCCTCGGCGGCGGCGATGAAGTGCGACGGCCGCACGGTGAGCAGACCGCCCGCCCGCGTGGGATAGTCGGCAGGCATGCGCTCGGGGCCGAAGACGATCCCGAGCACCCGCGCGCGTCGGTAGAGGAAATACGGCACGGCGAACACCCGCGCGAACACGGCACGCAGCGCGGGCGGGACCTTGAGGTCGCGGAACGCCTCGGAAGATGCGGGGGGCAGGGCGGTCAACGGCGCGAGCAGCGCGAGGCCCGAGACCTTCTGCGGGTGGCGCAGCGCGATGGCGAGCGACAGCGCGCCGCCCAAAGAATGTCCGACGAGCAGCGCGCGCGGCAGGCCGAGGGCGTCCATCGCCGCGGCGACGGCGTCGGCCTGCTGCTCGAGCGTGGTCGCACGGCCGGGCTCCCGGGTCGAGTAGCCCGATCCGGGGCGGTCGAAGGCGATGACCCGCGTGTCGCTCGCGAGGTCGTCGACGAGCGCGTAACGGAAGTTGTGCAACTGCGCCGCGAGGCCGTGGAGCATCACGATGGGCGGGCGGCCGTCGCGAGTTTCACCGGCCTCGACGAAATGCAGCCGCGCGCCCGGCACCTCCACGAACCGTCC
>DAIMYL010000003.1:14523-43153 GCA_036734505.1 Steroidobacteraceae bacterium
CGCTCGAACAGCGCCCCGGCCTTGGCGTCGTTGCCGACGAGGATGCGCGCCTTGCGGCGCTCGACGCCCGTCAGGATGGTCTCGGCTGCCTTCTCCGGCGGCAGGCTCAGGAGCTTCGCCGAGCGCTTCATGTTGGTCGCGTGGTCCGTGGCGCTGACGCCGTGACCGACGCGCGCGTCCACCGCGATGCGGGTCGCGATGCCCCCCGGGCAGACCACGCTGACGCCGACGCTCGAACCTTCGAGCTCCTGACGCAGCACATCGCTGAAGCCGCGCACGGCGAACTTGCTCGAACAGTACGCGCTCTGACCGGCCGCCGTCAGGATGCTGAAGATGCTCGCGATGTTGACGAGATGCGCGTCCGGACGCTCCTTGAGCAGCGGCAGGAAGGCGCGCGTCATGCGCACCACGCCGTGGAAGTTGATCGAGAACAGCCAGTCGAAATCCTGCTCGCTGACCTCATCGAAGCGACCCGCGAGCGCGACGCCGGCGTTGTTGAAGAGCAGGTCGACCGACGGGTGCGCGGCGAGCACCGCTTCGGGGTAGGCGGCGACCTGCTCGCGGTCAGCTACATCGAGCGCGTGACAGGACACGCGCACGCCGCGGGAGGCGAGTTCCGCGGCGAGCGGCTCGAGCGTGGCGGGCCGGATGTCGGACAGCGCCAGATGACAGCCGCGCGCGGCGAGACCGATGGCGAGCGCGCGGCCGATGCCGCTGCCCGCGCCGGTGACGACCGCGGTCTTGCCGCGCAGGTCGAGGCGGGCCATCAGCGGGCGCTCCCCATGGGGATGCCCGCCGTGCTGTCGGCGGTGGCCCGACGACGGAAATGCAGGGCGGGGTCTTCGAGTCGGCTGTATCGGGTCACCATGAGGTCCCTCAAGTAATTCTGGTGTACACGCCACGGGAACCGGTCGCCCTGCTTGGGCAGCACCTCCATCGCGCGCTGCACATAGCCTGACGAGAAATCGAGCAACGGCATCTCGCCGACCGCGGGATCGCGCTCGGCGACGACATAGTCGCTGCCTCGCTCGCGCAGGCGCCGCACGAGGCGCATCACATATTGCGTGATGAGATCGGCGCGCAGCGTCCACGAGGCGTTGGTGTAGCCGATGGTCAGCACGAGGTTCGGGACGCCGCTCAGCATCGCGCCGCGGTAGACCATGGTGTCCCTCAAGGCGATCGCGCGGCCGTCCACCGTGACGCGTGCGCCGCCGAGCGGCACCACCTTGAGGCCGGTCGCCGTGACCACGATGTCGGCGGGCAGCGTGGCACCCGATTTGAGGCGGATGCCCTCGGGCACGAAGCGCTCGATGTGGTCGGTGACGACGTCGACCTTGCCGCCCGAGATGGCCTTGAAGAGGTCGCCGTCCGGCACCGCGCAGATGCGCTGGTCCCAGGGGGCGTAGGCGGGCTTGAAGTGCTTGCGCACCTCGTAGCCCTTCGGCAGCTCGTCCGCCGCCATCTGCACGAGCCGCGCGCCGATGCGCTTCGGCATGGCCCGCGACAGCGCGAAGGTGAACACCCCGCCGAGGATGCATTTCCAGCGTACCAGCGGGAACACGACGGCATCGGGGAGCCAAGGCGAGAGGAACCGCGCGACCGGGTCCTCCGCGGGCTGGGTCACGACATAGGTCGGCGAGCGCTGCAGCTGCGTGACATGCGCCGCGCGCTCGGCCATCGCCGGCACCAGCGTCACGGCGGTCGCGCCGCTGCCGATCACCACCACGCGCTTGCCCGTGTAGTCGAGGTCCTGCGGCCAGAACTGCGGGTGCACGAAGCGGCCGGCGAAGTCCGCCTCGCCGGGGAACGCGGGGCGGTAGCCCTCGGCGTAGCTGTAGTAGCCGGTGCAGAGGTGGATGAAGCGCGCGCGCAGCGTCTCCGTGACCCCCGTGGGCGCGCTGCTCTCATCGCCGGGGCGGGTCTCCTGCACGGTCACCGTCCACAGCGCCGTCGTGCTGTCCCAGGACAGATCGGTGACACGGCGGTTGAAGCGGATGTGCGGCAGCACGCCGAACTCGTCCGCGGTTTCGCGGACATACCGGCGGATCGAGGGGCCGTCCATCATCGAGCGCAGTCCGCGCCAGGGACGGATGCGGTAGCCGAGCGTGAACATGTCGGTGTCGGAGCGCACGCCGGGATAGCGGAACAGGTCCCAGGTGCCGCCGATGCTCGCGCGGGATTCGAGCACGGCGATGCGCTGGCCGGGGAAATTCTTGAGGTACTCGGCGGCGGCGCCGATGCCCGCGAGGCCGGCGCCGACGACGAGCAGATCGAGGGGGGCTTCGGCCGAAGTGGACATCCGCCTACTGTACCTTGCGGGACGGTGGCTCGCGCCATGCGGCGACGCCCGCCGGCGGCAATTCCTCGGCGCCGAGCACGAACTCCCGTGCGCCGCTCGAAGCCAGCCGTCGCGCCTCGGGGGCGTAGTTGAACGCGAAGCACAGCCCCCGATGGCGTCGCAGACGGACGCCGTCGGGCAGGGACTGGGGGGCAAGCTCCGCGTCCTCGGCGACGGCCGCGAGCAGACGCGCGAGGGCGCCGTCCTCGAGCGTGGCAGCGAGGTAACGCAGCCGTCCCGCCCGGTAGACGAGACCCTGACCGTCCGCGAGCGGGGTCTCGGGCGTGAGTGCGGTCTCGCAGTGCTCGAGCCAGTCGCGTACCGGCGCGGCGGCGACGCCGGGGCGCAGCGATTCGACGCGCGTCACCTTGAGATCGATGAGCCGCTGCAGGTCGCCGGGCGGCAGCTGCGCCGGGATCGAGAACTCCGCGGTCTTGCTGCCGGTGCGCGGTCCGATGAGCACCTGCCCGCCGCAGCCGGCGAGCCGATCGACGAACCCCGCCGGCAGGATGGGCAGGCAGGGCACGACGACGAGCGGGTACCCTTCGAGCGACGCATCGGGCGGCAGGATGTCGATGTCGAGGCCGAGCGCGCGCAGCGCCGAGTACCACTCGAAGGCCTGCCGCAGCGCGCTGAAGCCCGCGCCCTGCGGTTGGATGTCCGTGACCCACACCGACTGGTAGTCGAAGACGAGAGCGACCGGCGCCCGCGCAGCGGGCGCGGGGTGCGCCGCCGCGAGGCGCGCGATGTCCTGCGCTGCGGTGCGCGCCTCGTGTGCGCCCACATCGTCCGTGCGGTCGGGACGGAGCAGGCCGGCATGCATCTGCTCCTGCGCGAAGGGCGCCTGACGCCAGCGGAAGTAGGCGACGAACTCGGCGCCGTGCGCCATCGCCTCGAGCGTCCAGAGCCGTACCATGCCCGGCAGCGGCGCCGGGTTGCGCGCCGCCCAGTTCACGGGGCCGGGTTGCTGCTCCATCACCGCGAAGCGCGCGCGACCGCAGCCCCGGTAGAGGTCATGGTGGAACGCTGCGACATCCGGATGACCCTGACGCGCGTAGCGGAGTTTGTCCGCGTCGCTGAACCAGAACTGCTCGAGGAAGCCGAGGGGGTAGCTGTCCCAGGTGACGACATCGAGGTCGCGACCGAGGGCATGGTGGTCGAAGGAGGTGACGAAGCCCATCGCGTTGTGGGTGATGTCACGGCCGGGCGAGTGCGCGCGCAGGATGTCCACCTGCTCGCGGTTGAAGGCCAGCACCTGGTCCGAAGAGAAACGCTGGAAGTCGAGCGAGTGCGCCGGGTTGGGTTCGGTCACCGTGAGCGCCGGCGTGTCGATCCCGTCGAAGCTGCGGTACTCGGCGCTCCAGAACACGGTGCCCCAAGCGCGGTTCAACGCGGCGATATCGCCGTAACGCGCGGCCAACCAAGCCCGGAACGCCTGCGCCGCTGCGGCGGAATGGCTCACCACGGTGTCGTGGCAGCCGTATTCGTTGTCGGTCTGCCAGGCGACGACCGCCGGATGCCGCCCGTAGCGCCGCGCGAGTTCGGTGGTGATGCGCCGTGACTCGGCGCGATAGCCGGCATGCGAGAAACAGTAATGCCGACGCGAGCCGAAGCGGCGCGTTCGGCCCTGCGCGTCGACGGCGAGCATGTCGGGCATGCCGTCGACGAGCCACTTCGGCGGCGTCGCCGTGGGCGTGCCCAGGATCACGCCGAGGCCGTGTGCATGCAGAAGATCGAGCGCGCGGTCGAGCCACGCCCACTCGAAGCGGCCGGGCGCGGGTTCGATGCGGCTCCATGCGAACTCGCCGATGCGCACCCGCGTGAGGCCCATCGCCGCCATGCGGCGGACATCGTCCTCCCACCAGTCTTCGGGCCATTGCTCGGGATACCAGCACACGCCGAGATGCATCATGCGATCCGCTCCAGTGCGATGAGCCATGCGGTCTGCGGCCAGGTGAGGGGCAGGGCGAGGCCCTGCGCCGCGAGCGCGGCGGCGCTCAACACCACGCCTTCCCGGCACAGCGCGGGGTCCGCGAGGCGTTGTGCCGCACGCGCAGACCAGGGTTCGGGCAGCGTCACGCGCCAACGGGATCCCTGCGGCAGGCCGGGCAGGCGCACCGGGGCGGCGTCGTAGTCGTCCGTGTAGGTGGTCTGCGCGACGAGTGCGAGCGCCCGTCGGTCGTCGGCGGCGAGCCACCCTGTGACGCCCGGTGTCGCGCAGTCGATGGCGATCAAGGTGCCGTCGTGCAGCGTCGCGCGCCAGTCCTTGTAGAGCGCGATGTGCTGCGCGAGCGATGCGCGTCCGACATCGTCCATCGCCGCCGGGTCGGCCTCCACGCCCATGTGGCCGAACATCGCGACCTTGGCGCGGAAGTCCATGTCGAGCCGACGCCCCGTGATGGGGTTCGGATCGGGGCCCACATGGTTGCCGAGCGCCCAGAGCGGCAGGAACTGCAGATAGCCCTCGTTGATGCGCAGCCTTTCGACGGGGTCGTTCCCGTCGCTCGCCCAGAAGCGCGCGCAGCGCCGGAGCATGGCGTAGTCGACGCGCGCGCCGCCGCTCGCGCAGGCCTCGATCTCCACGCCGGGATGAGCGGCGCGCAAGCGGTCGAGCAGCGCGTAGAGCGCGACCGTCTGCGCGTGGCCGCGCCCGGCGCGCGGGAACAGGGCGCGGTTATGGTCCCATTTCAGGTAGGCGATGGCGTGCGCGCGCAGGAGCGCGTCGAGCACGCCGAAGAGATGCTCGGCGACATCGGCCCGCGTGAGATCGAGGACGAGTTGATGGCGTTGCGTGCCGCGACCGCGGCCCGGCTCGTGCAGGCACCAGTCGGGATGCGCCCGGTAGAGGTCGCTGTCCGGGCTCACCATCTCGGGTTCCACCCAGAGCCCGAAGTCCATGCCGAGACCGTGCACGGTGTCGATGAGCGGCGCGAGCCCCTGCGGGAAGCGCGCGGGGTCGGCCTGCCAGTCGCCGAGCCCGCGGGTGTCGTCGCGCCGGGCGCGGAACCAGCCGTCGTCGAGCACGAAACGCTCGACGCCGAGCGTCGCGGCGTCGCCCGCGAGCCGCTGCAGCGTCGCGAGGTCCTGCCTGAAGCCGACCGCCTCCCAGGTGTTGAGGTGCACGCGCCGCGGTCCGGTCGGGGTCTTGGGCAGCACCGATGCGCGCAGATGCCGGTGCAGCGCGTGGCGGAGCGCTGCGTAGCCGCCATCGCCGACGCAGAACACCGCCTCAGGCGCCGCGAACGAACCGCCGGGCGCGATGCGGACTTCGCCGGCGTCGAGCCGCGCTGCCATCAGCAGCCGGGCACCATCGGCGTCGCGCTCGACGAGGACCTCGTGGTCGCCGCTCCACGCCAGATGCGCGCCGAGCACGAGGCCCTGCGTCTCGGTGGCGCTGCCGTCGTCGATGCGCAGCCAGTGCCCGGCGGCATGACCGGGCCGCCCCTCGGATGAGATCGCGCCCTGCAGACCGTGGAGGATCGGCGCATGCACGGCCCGCATCTCGGCGGCCCATCGCCCCGTATAGCGCGTGAGGCGTCGGGCCCAACCGGGCAGCGCCAGGGCGAGCGAGGCCAGCCGCAGCACGGCGACCTCGCTGTCGCCGTGGTTTTCGAGGCGGCTGTTTGCGGTCACGACACCGTGCACATCCAGCGTCCACTCGAGGGCGACGGAGAGCTTCAGCAAGGGATCCTCGAAGCGCAGCGTCAGGCGTTGAGCGCCCGCGTCTGCCGCCGCGTCGATCGAGGCCTCGACCAGCGCGAACTCGGTGTGCAAGGGGCGGCCATCGCGCTGCAGCAGTACGGCAGGCTGACCGCCGAAGCCCGTACCGGTCTGCGGCAACGGCGTCGACGACGGGGGTGCGTCCGGCTGTGATTCGTGCGGCGCGCGCCGGGCGGCATCGCAGAGGGCGGCGAGGTCGTCCTCATCGGGCAGCCGCGGTCCGACGTAGGCGAGCTCGGCTTCACCACGACGCAGGTCGAAGACCAGGCTGCAACGGCCGCCCCGCAGGGTGAGCAGCGACGGGAGTTTTGGTGCGACGGTTCGGATGGGTCGTATTATAGGGTTGCGCCGTCGTCGCGGCGGAGGGGGGGGACAGCGGCCATGCCGACCGAAACGCCGATCATCGGCACCGTGCAGGTGCTGGTGTGCATCGCGCTCACCGTGTTGGTGGGCGTCTTCACCTGGCTCAAGGTGCGGGGCACGGGCCCCCGCCACGGCGGCACCGGCAAGGAGGTGTTCCTGGCGGGCGGCGGGCTCACCTGGCCGTTCGTCGCCGGTTCGATCACCCTCACCAACCTCTCCACCGACCAGCTCGTCGGCATGAACGGCAACCAGATGTTGCTGCTCGCGTGGTGGGAGATCGCGGGCTTCGTCGGCCTCATGATCCTCGCGTTCGTGTTCGTGCCGGTGTACTACCGCAACAACTGCACGACGGTGACGGAGCTGCTCGAGCGCCGCTATGGCGGGCGCAGCATCCGTACGCTCATCTCGGGGCTGTTCCTGTTCGGCAACGTGGTCATCTATCTGCCGGCCGCGCTCTACAGCGGGAGCCTCTTCATGCGCTCGCTGTTCGGCACCGATCTGCCGCTGCTCTTCTTCGCGGCGCTGCTCGCGGTGGTGAGCGCCGCCTACACCATCTTCGGCGGTCTGCGGGCGGTGGCCGTGATGGACACCTTCTCCGGCATCGGTGTGCTGGGTCTCGCGCTCGTCATCGTGTTCCTGGCGCTCGCGGCGGTGGACTTCGACATCGTCACCGGCGTGCCTCCGGAGCGGCTCACGATGATCGGCGGCGACGACTCCCCCATCCCTTGGCACACGCTGCTCACCGGCATGCTCTTCATCCAGATCTTCTACTGGTCCACCAACCAGAACATCACGCAGAAGGCCATGGCCGCGCCCACGGTGCGCGAGGCGCAGAAGGGCGTGCTGGCGGCGGCGGTGATCCGCATCCTCGTCATCCCGCCGATCGTCGTCATCCCGGGCGTGGTCGCCTTCAAGCTCTTCGGTGATGTGGGCGATGCGGCCTACGGCCGGCTCGTCGCCGAGGTGCTGCCGGGCTGGCTCGCCGGTGCCTTCGCGGCGATGGTGGCGGCGGCGGTCATCACCACCTTCAGCGCCGTGCTCAACAGCACGGTCGCGCTCTACTCGGTCGACTTCCATGAACGCTTCGTCGGCAAGGTCGCCGACCACTGGCGGCTCGGCGCGCTGGTGTCCGTGCTCGTGACCGTCGTCGCGGTGCTGCTGGTGCCCGTGTTCCAGGACGCCGACAGCATCATCAACCTGCTGCAGCAGCTGAACGGGCTCTTCTCGATGCCCATCCTGTCGGCGTTCATCGTCGGACTGCTGTTCCGGCATGTCGCGGCGTCCGCGGCCATCTTCGGCGTGCTGTGGGGTTTCGGTGTGTACGCCGCCTACACGTTCGTCTGGCAGCCGCAGGGCTGGATCACGCTGCATTACATCCACTTCATGGTGGTCGTGCTGGCCTCGTCGGTGCTCGCTGCGCTCGTCGCCAACCGCCTGCTCGGGCACCGCGAGCGCTGGATCGGCTTCGCCGACATCCGGGGGACCGCCGCGTGACGCCATCGGCTCCTGCAGCGCCGCACCGCCGCCGCAACCCGCTCACCGGTCGCTGGGTCCTCGTTTCGCCGCAGCGTACGCAGCGGCCGTGGCTCGGGCAGACGGAGCCCGTGTCCGCCGCGCCGCGCGTGGCGCACGACCCCGACTGCTATCTTTGTCCCGGGTCCAAGCGGGCGGGCGGCATCGTCAACCCCGACTACCGCGGGCCGTTCGTGTTCGCCAACGATTTCCCGGCGTTGACCGACGGCGCGACCGTCGACCAGCCGCCCGACGCCTTGTTCACGGCGCAGACGGTGCGCGGCGAGTGCCGCGTCATCTGCTGGTCGCACGACCACTCGGCGACGCTCGCCGACCTCGACGACATCGCGCTGCGCGCCGTGGTCGACTGCTGGGCCGCGCAATCGGCGGAGCTCGGCGCCCGCCACGCCTGGGTGCAGGTGTTCGAGAACAAGGGTGCGGTGATGGGTTGCTCCAACCCGCATCCGCACGGCCAGATCTGGGCGAGCGGACATCTGCCCGAGGAGGCCGAACTCGAGGATCGCCATCAACGCGACCATCTGGCCCGTCATGGCAGACCGCTGCTGCTGGAGCTCGCGGCGCACGAGGCAGGCGGGCCGCGTGAGGTGCTGTCGTCCGAGGGCTGGCTCGCGATCGTCCCATGGTGGGCCGCATGGCCGTTCGAGACGCTGTTGTTGCCGCGTCGGCCTGCGCGCCGCTTCGAGGACCTCGACGATGCGATGCGCGACGACCTCGCGCTCGTGCTCGGTCGGCTGACCCGTACCTACGACGCGCTGTTCCGCTGCAGCTTCCCGTATTCGATGGGCTGGCACGGCGCGCCCTACGGTGCATCGGGCGCCGATGGGACGGCCGTCGGTCCGGCGGACGGCTCGCATTGGCAGCTGCATGCGCATTTCTATCCGCCGCTGCTGCGCTCGGCGACGGTGCGCAAGTTCATGGTCGGCTACGAGATGCTGGCGGAACCGCAGCGCGATCTCACGCCCGAGGACGCCGCGGCGCGGCTGCGCGCCGTCGCCTGTCCATGAGGGTCGGGCGCCCATGACGCGTGACGCACTCGAGGCCCGTGTCGTCGCGGGTTTCCGCGCCGCATACGGACGCGCGCCGGAGGTGCTCGCGTTCGCGCCGGGACGGGTGAACCTCATCGGCGAGCATACGGACTACAACGACGGGTTCGTGCTGCCCTGTGCGCTCGAACGGGGCACGATCGTCACCGTCGCGCGGCGCGACGACCGGCGCGTAGCTGTGCGCGCACTCGACCTCGCATCCGGACCGGCGGGGACCGCGGCCGATGCACCCGAAGACATCTTCGGGCTCGAGGCAGCACCCACGCCGCGCGCCGCGGGGCACTGGGCCAATCATCCGCGGGGTCTGGTCGCGGCATGGCTGTCCTCGGGGCATGCGCTGCCGGGCCTCGACATCGCCATCGCGGGCGATCTGCCGCGCGGCGCGGGGCTGTCGTCGTCCGCCTCGCTCGGGGTCGCGCTCGGCGCGGCGTTCGCCCGGGCCACGGGGGTCGCCGTAGATGCCGCGGCGCTGGCGCGTCTGGCGCAGCGTGCCGAGAACGACATGGTCGGTTGCGCCTGCGGGATCATGGATCCTCTGGTGTCCGCGGCGGGGCGTGAGGGTGCGGCCTTGCTCATCGACTGCCGCGCGCTCGTTTGGGAGGAGGTCGCGGTGGCCGACGACATCGCCGTGCTGGTGGTGCATTCGGGCGTCAGCCGGGAACTCGCCGACGGCGCCTACAACCAGCGCCGCGCCGAGTGCGAACGCGCCGCGCGGTTCTTCGATGTCGCGGCGCTGCGCGATCTGGCGCCGGGCGCGCTCGCACCGGGCGCGCCCGCGCCGAGCGGCCTCGATGAGACCGCGTTCCGACGCGCCCGCCATGTGGTGACGGAGAACGCGCGCGCGCACGCCTTCGCGGCTGCGCTTCGGCGTCACGACCTCGTCGCCGCCGGGGCGGCGCTGCGGGCGTCGCACGCCTCGCTGCGCGATGACTTCGAGGTCAGCCATCCGGCGGTCGACGCCTTGGTGGCGGTCTTGGATGCCGCGATCGGCGACGAGGGCGGGGCGAGGATGACCGGCGGAGGATTCGGCGGCTGTGTGGTGGCGGTGCTGCCGCGTGTCCGTGCGACGGCGGTCCGGGCCGCAGCAGCTGCGCATCTGCGGTCGACGGGCGTGGTGGAACCTTTGTCGCTCGAGGTCCGTCCATCGGGTGGCGCGACCGCGTGGGACGCCCCGCGCTGCTGAGCGGTCGCGGGCCGGTGTATCATCGCCGCCCGGAAAACGGCCCTACGACTCGGGCTGCAGGGGCCAGAAGATGCGCTCATTCCTTTTCGTCCCCGGGGACCGCCCGGACCGGTTCGTCAAAGCCGAGGCGACGGGCGCCGATGCCGTGATCCTCGACCTGGAGGACGCGGTGACGCCGGAGCAGCGGCCGACCGCGCGGGCGGCCATCGCCACGCGTCTGGCGGGGGGGCGTCGCGTCCCGCTCTGGGTGCGCATCAACCCCATCCAGACGCCGGACGCCTTGGCTGATCTGGTCGCCGTGCTGCCGGGCCGCCCGGACGGGATAGTGCTGCCGAAGGCACGGCATGGCGATGATGTGCATCGGCTCGATCATTGGCTCGAGGCGCTCGAGTCACAGCATGGCATGGAGGTCGGCAGCGTCCGTGTCATGCCGATGGTGACCGAAACGGCGAGCGCCTTGCTCACGATGAGCTCCTTCGCCTGCGTGCCGAAGCGTGTCACCGCTTTCACCTGGGGCGCGGAGGATCTCGCGACGGAGCTCGGTGCGCTCGGCAACCGCGACGCCGCGGGTGACTACGAGCTGCCCTATGCCCTCGCAGGCGCGCTGACGCTCTACGCCGCCTCTGCGGCGGGAGTGCCCGCGATCGACACCGTCGACACCGAGATCCGCGACACCGCGGCCGTCGAGCGCCGCGCGCGGGCTTCGCGCCGCGCGGGCTTCATCGGCAAGCTCGCGATACATCCGTCCCAGGTGCCGGTCATCAATCCGGCGTTCACGCCCTCGCCGGAGGAGATCGCCCACGCCGAGAAGGTCCGCGACGCGTTCGCGGCGGCGCCGACCGCGGGTGCGCTGCGGGTCGACGGCAAGCTCGTCGATCGCCCGCATCTGCTGCAGGCCGAAAGGATGCTCGCCGCGGCCCGCGCGGCGGGTGCACGATAGGAGACTGTCATGGAGATCATCGTCCGTTCACCCATCGACGGCGCCGAGATCGGCCGGGCGTCCGTCACGCCCCTCTCCGACATGCCGGCGGTCATCGCGCGCTCGAGGCAGGCGTTCCTCGCGTGGCGCGAGGTGCCGGCGCCGCGGCGTGGCGAACTGGTGCGGCTGTTCGGCGAGGAACTGCGCGCCGCCAAGGCGGAGCTCGCCGCCCTCGTCACGGCCGAGGCGGGCAAGATCACGACCGAGGGCCTCGGGGAAGTGCAGGAGATGATCGACATCTGCGACTTCGCTGTCGGTCTCTCCCGTCAGTTGTACGGCCTCACCATCGCCTCCGAGCGACCCGGTCACCGCATGATGGAGACCTGGCAGCCGATGGGGCCGTGCGCGGTCATCTCGGCGTTCAACTTCCCGGTCGCGGTCTGGGCGTGGAACGCGACGCTCGCGCTGGTCTGCGGTGATCCTGTCATCTGGAAACCCTCCGAGAAGACGCCGCTCACCGCGCTCGCCACCATGAAGATCTTCGAGCGCGCGCTCGCGCGTTTCGGCGGCGATGCGCCGCCGGGGCTCGCGCAATGCGTGATCGGCGGCGCGGACCTCGGCGATGCGCTGGCGGCGTCGCGCGATGTCCCCATCGTGTCGGCGACCGGCTCCACGCGGATGGGCGCGCTCGTCGGTCCCAAGGTCGCGGCGCGGTTCGGTCGCAGCATCCTGGAGCTCGGCGGCAACAACGCGATGATCGTCGCGCCGTCGGCGGACCTCGACATGGCGGTCCGCGCCATCGTGTTCTCGGCGGTGGGCACGGCGGGGCAGCGCTGCACCACGCTGCGTCGGCTGCTGGTGCACCGCTCCATCCGCGAGGAGCTCGTGGCGCGCCTGCGCAAGGCCTACGGCACGCTGCGCATCGGCGATCCGCGCGCGGCCGGGACCTTGGTCGGACCCTTGATCGACGCGGCGGCGTGCGACCGCATGCAGGCGGCGCTCGAGCGCGCCCGCGCGGAGGGCGGCGTCGTCCATGGCGGGCGACCGGTGACGGACGGCGTGCCGCCGGGCGTGTATGTGGAGCCCGCGATCGTCGAGATGCCGTCGCAGACCGCCGGCATGCGTGAGGAGACCTTCGCGCCCATCCTGTATGTGCTCGCGTGGGACAAGCTCGAGGAGGCCATCGCCCTGCAGAACGATGTCCCGCAGGGGCTGTCGTCGAGCATCTTCACCACCGACCTGCGCGAAGCGGAGACCTTCCTCTCGGCGGTGGGCTCCGACTGCGGCATCGCCAACGTCAACATGGGCCCCTCAGGCGCCGAGATCGGCGGTGCGTTCGGCGGCGAGAAGGAGACGGGCGGCGGACGCGAGAGCGGTTCGGACTCCTGGCGGGCCTACATGAGGCGCCAGACCAGCTCCATCAACTATTCACGCAGCCTGCCGCTGGCGCAGGGCGTCAACTTCGAGATCTGAACCATGGAACTGGAAAAAGTCGCGATCCTCGGCCTCGGCAAGGTCGGACATCTCGCTGCGGAGCTGCTCGACGGCGCGGGCTTCGCCGTCACGGCCTTCGACAACCGAGCAGGTGTCGCCGCGCCGTTCCCGGTGCGCCCCTTGGATGTCGCCGATCCGGCGGCTCTGCGAGCGGCGCTCGCCGGCCAACACGCCGTGCTGTCGTGCCTGCCTTACGCGCTCAACAAGGGCGTCTCCTCGGTGGCGCACGCGCTCGGTATCCATTACTTCGACCTCACCGAGGATGTGCCGACCACGCAGCACATCCGCGGGCTCGCAGCCGACTCGCGCGGACTGATGGCTCCGCAATGCGGTCTCGCGCCCGGTTTCATCGGCATCGTCGGCGCTCACCTCGCCGGCCAGTTCGACAAGGTCCGCTCGATCCGGCTGCGCGTCGGCGCGTTGCCGCAGAACCCGACGGGCCTGCTCGGCTACGCCTTCAACTGGTCTCCCGAGGGCGTGGTCAACGAATATCTCAACGATTGCGAGGTCATCGAGGAGGGCGTGCGCAAGACGGTCTCCGCGATGGAGTGGATCGAGACGATCTACATCGACGGCATGAAGCTCGAGGCCTTCACCACCTCGGGCGGACTCGGCACCATGTGCGAGACCTACGCGGGTCGTGTCGACAACCTCGACTACAAGACCATGCGCTATCCCGGTCATGTCGATCTGATGAACTTCTTCTTCCACGAACTGCTGATGCGCGAGCGTCGCGAGCTCGCCGGCGAGATCCTCGCCAATGCCAAGCCGCCGGTCGACGCCGATGTCGTCTACGTGCATGCGGCGGCCGAGGGTCATGCCGCCGGGCAGCTCAAGCGCAAGGAGTTCGTGCGCGCCTACTATCCCCGCGACATCGGCGGCCGCTCGCGCACGGCCATCGCTTGGACCACCTCCGCATCCGTGGTGGCGGTCATCGAGATGGTGCGCAACGGGACGCTGCCCGCGCGCGGATTCCTCAAGCAGGAGGACATCCCGCTGGAGGCGTTCCTCGCGACGCGCACCGGGGCGCTGTACCGGGAGTCGGGGCGCGGCTGAAGCCGCGGCCTGCGGCGCTCGCAGGTTGCGCGGTCAGGCAGCGGTGCGTGCGGCGGCGGCGATCGCGCTGCCGTCGGCGCCCGGCAGGTAGAGGTACTGTCCGCCCAGCCATGACGCGAGCTTCTGCGCGCTGCCCCGGCTCAGGTAGCTGCGCTGGGTGTCGATGACGAGGCTTCTGAGGCCGGTCGCCGCCGCGGCCATCGCCAGCTGCCGCAGTTCGTCCTCCACGCCGGCGCGGTCGGCCTTCAAGCCGACATTGGCGCGTGCATCCGTGAGCAGCACCAGCACCACGTTCTGCAGGCCGCGTCGCCTGGCCTGCTGCGCGACATCGAGCGCGGCGACGAGCGTCGCCGCGAGCGGCGTGCCACCGCCGGTGGGGATCTGGTCGACCGCGCGCCGCAGAAGCTCGACGCTTCCGGTCGGCGGCAGCAGCAGTTCGGCGCCCTGGCCGCGGAAGCTCATGAGCGCGACGCGGTCGCGGTTCACATAGGCGCGCTCGAGCAGTGCGTGCACCGCGCCCTTCGCCTGCCGCATGCGGTTCAGCGCCATGCTGCCGCTGGCATCGACGGCGAACAGGAACAGCGCCCCGGCCTTGTCACGGAAACGCTTGACCCGCAGGTCCTCGGCACGCACCACGATGCGACCGCCTGCCCGCGACGGGTTTGGTGCGCGAAGGCGCTGCCCGCGCGCGGCGATGCGCAGCGTGGCGATGACATCGAGCCGTCCGTCGCGCGGTGTCCCCGGAACGCTTGCGACATGGCGACCGCGCCGTCCGTCGGTGCTGCCGCGTGACCCCGAGCGACCGCCGTGGGCGGCGCGGAACGGCAACGAGGAGAGCACATCGGGCAGGTCGGTGGCGAGCGCCGCGAGCACCTCATCGCCGAGCTGCATCTCATCGGGTCCGGGCAGCCCGTCATGGGTGGCTTCGTCGCGCGTCGGGTCCGGCGGCGGCGGTGGCGCTTCGGTGGGCGGTTGCGGCGGTTCGGGGGGCGTCGCGTCCGCGTCACGCGTCGCGCGCGGCGCAAGCACGAAACGCACGGCCAGTTCGAGGTCCTCGCGCTCGACGCGGTCGCGCAGCGCCAACGCCGCGCTGGCGCGGGCCACGAGCTGCGCGAAGAGATCGGCGCGGTGCCCCTGCACGCCGAAGGCGAGCGCCGCTCCGGCGAGCTCGCGGGCCTGTCGATCGCCGAGCTCGACCTCCGCCAGACCCGCGCGAGCGGTCGCGACCACATCGCGCAGCAGTCCGAGGTCCTCCTGCCAGAGATCCTCGGCCGGTGAAAGATGCCGTCGTACGACCTCGGCGCGGGCGGCCGCCGCACCGGGCCGCGGCAGTGCGACGATCAGCCCCAGACGGTCGAGGAGGTGGGCGCGCGGCGCACCCTCCGCTGGATCGAAGGTGGCGACGAGCCGCACACGGCAGGGGCTGTTCAGGCTCAAGCCATCGCGCTCCACGCGGACCTCGCCCGAATCCAGCGCGCCCAGCAACTGGTTCGCGGTGCTCTCGGGCAGCAGGTTGCAGTCCTCGACGGCGAGCACGCCGCCGTCCGCGCGGGCGAGCAGGCCGGTGCGCACCACGCGCGTCCCGCGCGCGAGGGTCGCCTCGAGGTCGAGTCCGCCGAGCAGGGCCTCGTCGTCGGCGCCGATCGGCAGCTGTTCGAAGGGCAGGTCCGGCAGCAGGGCGTGCAGGCCATGCAGCAGCGCGCTCTTGCCGCTGCCGGCGGGGCCGGCGAAGGCGACGCCCCGCAGCCGCGGCTCGACCGCCAGCAGCATCAGCGCGAGGCGCGGCGCGTCGAGCGCGACCAATGCCGGCAGCGGCAGACGATGCAGCGGCAGACGGTGCGGGATCAGGCGAGCGCCTCCGCGAGCATGCGGCGGACCCGCTCGTCGTCGGCTGCGGGTTCGAGCGGATCCTTGCGCAACCGGTGGGCGAGCGCGAGCGGTGCGACGCGGGCGACATGGTCCCGGCCTGCCGCGTCCGCGCCCTCGTACGCGGCGAGCGCCACCGCGGCACGGCTCAGTGCGAGTTCGCCGCGGTGACCGTCGATGGCGAGCCTGTCGCAGAGCGCGGCAGCGAGCGCGAGCGCGTCATCGCCGAGCGCCACCGACGGTCGGCGTTCGATGGCGGCGACGAGCTCGCGGCGCAGTCTCGACTGCGCGCGTGAGAAACGCTTCGCGAGCGCCGCTGGGTCGGTCTCGAAGGCGAGACGACGACGCACGATCTCCACCCGCTGTGCGACATCATGCAGCGTGCGGATGCGCGCGTGCAGCCCGAACCGGTCGAGCAGCTGCGGCCGCAGGTCGCCCTCCTCGGGATTGCCGGAACCTACGAGCACGAAGCGCGCGGGATGACGGATCGATAGCCCCTCGCGCTCGACGACGTTGACGCCGCTCGCCGCCACATCGAGCAGCACATCGACGAGATGGTCCTCGAGCAGGTTCACTTCGTCGATGTAGAGGAAGCCGCGGTGCGCGGCGGCCAGCAGCCCCGGCGCGAAGGACTGCACGCCGTCCACCAAGGCGCGCTCGAGGTCGATGGAGCCGACCACGCGGTCTTCGGTGGCGCCGAGCGGCAGGTCCACGACGGGCACGGCGCGCCGCACGCCCTTTCGCGCGCCGCCCCGCGCGCAGGACGGGCAGGCGGAGGCGGGTGTGGCCGGGTCGCAGTGGTAGGGGCAGCCGGCGACAGCGTCCATGGTCGGCAGCAGGTCGGCGAGCGCCCGCACGGCCGTGCTCTTGGCGGTGCCGCGGTGGCCGGTGATCAACACGCCGCCGATCGCGGGGTCGATGACCGCGAGCAGGATGGCGAGTTTGAGGTCTTCCTGGCCGACGATGGCCGTGAACGGGAAAGGGGCGGTGGTCGCCACGGATGCTCCGTTTGTCACCCGCGAGGCAAATCCTGTGCTACGGGCGGTTTGCGGTGCGGCATCCTTGCTGCGTACCATGTGTCAACATAACAAGACGCTGTCGGGTGTCAACTGGGCGCGAAGCCCGACCTCCGGCCGTTGCGGGGCTGTCCATGAAGACCATCACCTTCGTCGTGGGGATCGAGCGGTTCAACGCCGGCGCATGGAGCGAGGTCGAGCGCAGGCTTGCCCGGGACGGCGTGCCGGTCCGTCTGCGCCGCTACCACGACGCGCATGTCGACGGGGAGGATGCCGCGCTCGCAGCGGACCTGGCGGCGTCCGATGTGGTGTTCATCAGTCTGATCAACATGCGGTCGCAGGCCGACTGGCTGGCGGCGCAGCTCGCCGGGTCGCGGGCCGAGGCGGTGTTCGCCTACGAGAGCATGCCCGAGGTGATGGCGCTGACGAAGGTCGGCGAGCATCGGTTCAAGGAGAAGAAGGGCGAAGCGCCCAAAGCGGTCAAGCTGCTGATGCGCCTCGTGACCCGTGGCCGCGATGAGGACGCGCTCTACGCCTACACCAAACTCGTGAAGGTGGCGGCCAAGATGCTGCCGCTGATCCCGCAGAAGCTCGCAGGTTTCCGGACCTGGCTCGGCGTGAACCTCTACTGGAACCAGCCCGATGCGGCGAACATCACGCAGATGGTGAAGCTCATCCTGCGCGACACCTGCGGCGCCTCGGGTCTCGATGTCGCGCCGGTGGCCGTGATCCCGACCATGGGCTGCTTCGATCCCGCGAGCGGTGAGCTCTTCGCCGACTGCGGCGCCTACCTGAAGTGGGCGGCGAAGCAGGGCCGCTACCGCAAGGGTCAGCCGCTGGTCGCGTTGCTCGGCATGCGCAAGCATGTGATCCAGCGTCTCGACTACCTCCGTCAGCTCGCCGCCGGCATCGAGTCGCGCGGCATGGCGGTGCTGCCGGTGTTCGTGTCGGGCATCGAGGCGCATGTCGCGGTGCGCGAATGGCTCGCCGAGCGACCCATCGACGCCTTGGTGTCGACCATGGGCTTCTCGATCGTCGGCGGCCCGGCGTCCTCGACCAAGCCCGGCCACTACCACGCGACGGCGGCGGACCTGCTCGGCAAGCTCGATGTGCCGTATCTCGTCGCGCAGCCGTTGCTGATGCAGGAGGAGCACGAGTGGCGGGCCCGCGGCGCGCACTCCATGCAATCGGTGGTGATGTACGACCTGCCTGAGATGGACGGGGTGGCGAGCGCGATGGCGCTCGGCGCGATCCGTGACGGCGAGCTCGTGACGGCGCCCGACCGCGTCGCGCGTGCGCTCGACCAGATCGAGGGCTGGATCCGGCTGCGGCGTACGCCCGCCGCGCAGAAGCGCGTGGCCATCGTGCTCTACAACTTCCCGCCGGGGCTCGGCAAGGCGGGCACCGCCGCGCTGCTCGATGTGCCGGCGTCGGTCACGGCGCTCCTCAAGCGCCTGCGGAGCGAGGGCTACGCCATCGGCCGCGCCCCCACGGAGGTCGCGGAGTTCAACGAGCGGGTCGGTGCCTTGGAACGCGGCGAGGGCGGGCGCGGCGTCGCGGTGAGCGACTTCCGGCGTTGGCTCTCGGGCGGCGGCGCGGCCGAGCGCATCGAACGCTACTGGGGCCAGGCCCCCGGCGACATCGCGCCCGCGGGCCGTGAGGCGATCCGCATCGATGCGCTCGAGTGCGGCAACATCGCCATCGGTCTGCAGCCGCCGATGGGCGTGCCGGGTGATCCGATGCGGCTGCTGTTCGAGAAGACCTTCACGCCGCATCACCAGTTCGCGGCGTTCTACGCCTGGCTCAAGCACGGCTTCAAGGCCGATGCGATCATCCATGTCGGCATGCACGGCACGGCGGAGTGGATGCCGGGTCTGCAGACCGCGTTGACCGGGGACTGCTGGCCCGACCAGCTGCTCGGGACGCTCCCGCATCTCTATCTCTACCCGCTGAACAACCCGGCCGAGGCCGCGGTGGCGCGACGACGCGGTTACGCCACCATCATCAGCCACGCCATCCCGCCTTATGCGCGTGCCGGCCTCTACAAGCAGCTCGCGCAGGCGCGTGCACGGCTCGACGATCCGGAGGATGCGCTCGATGGGGCGTTGCCCGAACTGACGCGCGCGGTCGACGAATCCGTACCGGCGTTCCGTGCGCGCGTCGCGGCCTGGCTCGAGGGCATCGAGCAGCGGCTGATCGTCGACGGTCAGCATGTGTTCGGCACGGCGCCCGACCGGCAGCGCTCGCGCGCGCTCGTCGAGGCGACCCTCGAGGTGCCGCGCGGCGGCGCGCCGGGGCTCGGCGCGTTGATGACGCAGGCCGGCGTCGATGCCGCGGTGCAGCGCACGCTCCGCGATGCCCTCGTCGAGCGCAGCATCTTCGGGCGCGAGGACGCTGCCCGCGTCTGGACCGGCATCGTCGACGGCGCCGCCGCGCCCGCGGCGCTCGCGGTGATGGTGACCGAAGGACGCGGCGTGCTCGGCGGCATGGCGCGCTGCGGCGAGGAGCTCGATGCCGTCGTGCACGCGCTCGAAGGCGGCTACATCCGTCCGGCCTACGGCGCCGATCCGGTGCGCGCCGGTGCCGCCGCGCTGCCGAGCGGCCGCAACATCCACGGCGTCGATCCATGGCGGCTGCCCACCGACCTCGCGCTCGAACGCGGGCGTCGCACGGCCAGCTTGCTGCTCGAGCGGCATCGCGCCGCGCATGACGGCGCGTGGCCGCGCACCGTGGCGCAGGCGCTGTGGGCGATGGACACCATCAAGACCGAGGGCGAAGGCCTCGGCGTTGTCCTGGCGCTGGTCGGCGCCGAACCCGAACGCGACGGGCAGGGCAAGATCTTCCGTTTCGGTCTCATCCCGCTCGAGCGGCTCGGCCGGCCGCGCATCGACGTGCTGCTCGATGTGTCGGCGGTGTTCCGCGACACCTTCCAGATGAGCCTCGACCTGCTCGACGACCTGTTCCGCAGGGCGGCGCTCGCCGATGAGCCGGCCGACGCCAACTTCCTGCGCGCCAACACCGATGCGCTGCGCGCCGCCGGCCGCAGCGTGGAGGAGGCCACCGCAAGGATCTTCACGCAGGCGCCGGGGCTCTACGGCACGGGCGTCGACGAACTCGTCGAGGAGAACCAGTGGGAGGAGGCTGGGCAGCTCGCCGATACCTACGAGCGACGCAACGCGCACACGGCGGGCGGCGCTCGAGGCGGTGCGGCGGCGCCCGAGGTGCTGCGCGGTCTGCTCGGCACCGTCGACCACGTTTTCCAGGCCATCGACTCCGTCGAGTACGGACTCACCGACATGTCGCACTACTACGGGCACAGCGGTGCCCTGCAGGTCGCGGCGAGCCGTGCGCGGGGTGAGGGCGTCGACCTCAGCTATGCCGAGACGGCCGGCGGTGAACCGCGGGTCACCGGCGCCGACGAGATGTTGCGCGTCGAGGCGCGCGCCAAGCTGCTCAACCCCAAGTGGTACGAGGCGATGTTGGCGCATGGCCACGGCGGCGCAGCGGAGATCGGCAACCGCTTCACCCACTTGGTGGGTTGGGGGGCGCTCGGTGCGATGGACGCATGGGTGTACGAGGACGCGGCGCAGACCTTCGTGTTGGACGAAACGATGCGTCGACGGTTGGAGACGGCCAACCCGCAGGCCGCCCGCAATGTCATCGGGCGGCTCATCGAGGCCCATGGGCGAGGGATGTGGCAGGCCGATGCCGCGACCCTGGAGCGGCTGCAGGGCCTCTACGCGGACATCGAGGACCGTCTGGAGGGGGTCGGGGCGGCGGCCTGAGGGCTCAGCGGAACGTCAGCATCGAGCGGCGGTCGGGATGTTCCAGATGCGGCGCCGCATTGAAGGACAGCAGGCTGGTGCGCGTGCCGTCGAACTGGATGCGCGTCACCGAAGAATTGTGGACCGACCAGGAGAGCTTGATCGCTTCCCGAGGCGCGAGCCCGAGAAGCGCACCGACGGCGGCCCCGATCACGCCTGCCGAAGTGCTGACATAGACGCGCCGTGAGCGGCCCTCGCGGGCCATGAGGTCGCGGAGCCCCTCGGCCACGCGGCCGCTGAACCGCTCCCACGGCTCGACGCCCGGCGCCTGCAGGGCGCCATCCGCCCACAGGGCACCGACCTCCTCGAGCCGCCGTTGGAAGGCGCGGGGGTCGATCGGGGTGTCGCCGCCGGGTTCCGGCAGCGTGATGCCCGTCCGGGCCGCGTGCGCGCGGATCAACGATCCGGCGCTGTATTCGTCGAAGGCGGGCAGGGTGGTGATGGCCTCTTGGTCGCCGCCCGCGAGGATGCGGGCGGTGTGCTGCTGGCGCTTCAGCGAGCCGCTGTAGATCGCATGCGGCGTGTCTGCGAGCGCGCCCAGATGGTCGCGCAACAGCTCCACCTGACGCACCCCGAGCGCGGAGAGGCGGTCATAGTCGTGGGTGCCGAAGGACGCCTGCCCATGGCGTACGAGGTAGAGGATGCTCATCGGACGCCGATTGTACGCTGCGTTTGAGCGGATGGCGGACGGCGCGTACCATCTGCGGCCCATGTCCTCCGGCACCGCCGTCACGCCGAGACCCGCCTGGTGGGTGCGCCTGCTCGCCGCGCTGCCGTTGCCGGCGCTGCACGCCTTGGGCCGCGCCTTCGCTTTTCTCGCGTTCCGCGTGTTCCCCTACCGCCCCAAGGTGGTGCGCGAGAACCTCTCGCTCGCCTTCCCCGGGCTCGACGAGGCGGGGCTGCGTTCGCTCACCCGCGACTACTACCGCGGCTACGGCGATGTGATGGTGGAGATCGTCAAATCGGCCTCGATCGAGCCCGCAGAGCTTGCGCGCCGCATGCGCTTCACCAACCTGCGCGCGTTGCAGGCGCCTCTCGAGTCGGGGACGCCGGTGGTGCTCGCCGCCGCGCACCAGTGCAACTGGGAATGGATCCTGCTCGCGCTCTCCCTGCAGCTCGGCCATCCGCTCGATGCCGCATACAAGCCGCTCACCGACGCGTGGGCGGACCGGGAGATGCTGGCGCTGCGCAGCCGCTTCGGCGCACGGATGGTCGCCGCCGACGACATGATGCGCGACCTCATCGCGCGACGCCGGCAGCCGCGCGTCATCGCCCTGGTCGCGGACCAGGAGCCGGTGGCGAGCGAACGGCGCCATTGGACGCGCTTCCTCAACCGTGACACGGCGTTCTTCATGGGACCCGAGGTCATCGCGCGGACGCTGCGGCATCCGGTGTTCTTCGTCGCCATCAAGCGCACCGGCCGCGGCTTCTACGAGGTGTCCTTCGAGCCGTTGTGGATGCCCGGGGACGACTCGCCCCCCGGCATCACGGAGCGCTTCGCGCGGCGTGTCGAGCGGCAGATCCACGAGGGGCCGGCGGATTGGCCGTGGTCGCACAAACGATGGCGTCTTGCACCACCCGTCCTTGAGGGCGGGGCGGGGATGCCGGAGAATCCCCCGCCATGAACGCTGCGCCTGAAGTGTCGGTGGTGATCCCCGTCTGCAACGAGGAGGAGAACGTCGGCCCGCTCGCGCGCGAGATCGTCGCGGCCTTGGACGGCAGGGCCTTCGAGATCCTGTTCATCGACGACGGCAGCACCGATGGCACCGCCGCGGCGCTGCGCGCCCTGCAGAGCGACATCCCGCAGCTGCGCGTGCTGAGCCATTCCTTCCGCGCCGGGCAGAGCGCGGCCGTCTGTACCGGTGTGCGCCATGCCCGCGCCGGGTGGATCGCCACGCTCGACGGCGACGGTCAGAACGATCCGGCCGATATCCCGGCGCTGCTCGCCGAGCGCGGCGACGCGGAGCTCGTGATGGGCAACCGGGTGCAGCGGCGCGACACCTGGCTGCGCCATGCGCAATCGCGGGTGGCGAACGGCGTGCGCGGCTGGCTGCTCGGCGATGGCACGCCCGATACCGGCTGCGGCATCAAGGTCATGCACCGCGAGACCTTCATGGACCTGCCGCGTTTCGACCACATGCACCGGTTCCTGCCGGCACTGTTCCTGCGCGCCGGCAAGCGCGTGGTCTCGGTGCCGGTGAAGCATCGCCCGCGCGAGCGCGGCACCTCCAAATACGGCCTGTTCGACAGGCTCTGGGTCGGTATCGTCGACATCTTCGGCGTGATGTGGCTGCGCCGTCGCTTCAAGCCGGGCCTGACCGCCCGCGAACTCTGAAAACCCCGGAGGGGACTGATGGACAACAGCGAAACGCTCGCCTGGATAGTCGTAGGATTCATGGGCCAGGCGCTGTTCTCGGCGCGGTTCATCGTCCAATGGTTGGCGAGCGAGCGGGTGAGGCGCAGCATCGTGCCGCGGGCGTTCTGGTACTTCAGCCTGGCGGGCGGCGCGACGCTGCTGGCGTACGCGATCCACAAGCGTGACCCGGTGTTCATCGCAGGCCAGGGGCTCGGGCTCTTCGTCTACCTGCGCAACATCTATCTGATCCACAGCGGCCGTCAGCAGGTCGACGGGTGAAGCCCGACCTGCAGGTCCGCGCGTCCGATCTCATGTGGATCGGGCTCGCGTTCCTGGTGCTCATCTTCGCGGGCTTCGGGCTGCGCGATCCCTGGCCCGCCGACGAGCCGCGGTTCGCCGGTGTCGCCTTCGACATGGTCCGGAGCGGGTACTGGCTGATCCCGCACGCCGGCGGCGACCTCTACCAGGACAAGCCGCCGCTGCACTTCTGGATGATCGCGGTGAGCTATGTCGTCACGGGCTCGACGCGCGCCGCGTTCCTGCTGCCCTCGATGCTGGCATCGCTCGGCACGCTGCTGCTGGTCTACGACCTCGGCCGTCGTCTGCACGGTCGCGAGGCGGGGCTCGCGGCCGCGCTCACGCTCGCCTGCTGCGTGCAGTTCGTGAAGGTGACGCGTGGTGCGCAGATCGACGCGACCCTGATCTTCTTCATCACGCTGTCTGTCTGGGCGCTGGCGCGGCATCTGCTGCTGGGGCCGCATCTGGGTCTCGCCTTGCTGGGGGGCGTCGCCGCAGGGCTCGGCGTCATCGACAAGGCGGTCGGGTTCCTCGCGCTGCTGCTGCTGCCCATCGCGTGGCTGCTGCGGCGGCGCGATGCGGCCGCGGTCGCCGCGGGGGCGCTGCGACCGGCCGCGATGCTGGCCGTGCTCGTGGGTTTCTTCGTCGTCATCGCGGCGTGGCTCTTGCCCATGCTGTGGCATGTGCAGCAGGTGGGCACGCCCGAACTCGCGGCCTATCGGGACGAACTGCTGTTCCAGCAGACCGTGAAGCGCTACACGGACGCTTGGCACCACATCCGGCCGCCGTACTACTACCTCGTCGAGGTGATCCCGGCGTTGTGGTTGCCGTTGAGCGCGCTGCTGCTCTGGCTGTGGCGGCCCTGGCGCGAGGACTGGCGCGCGCGCCGGGCGGCGACGCTGCTGCCGTTGGGGTTCGCCATCGCGGTGGTGCTGTTCTTCTCGCTCAGCACGGGTAAACGCGGCGTCTATGTCCTGCCGGCCTTGCCGGCGTTGGCGCTCGCCGCCGCACCGCACCTGGCGGCGCTGTACCGACGCATCGGCGTCGGGCGCTTGTCGCTGAGCCTTGGCGCAGTGCTGCTCATCCCGGCCTGGGCCATCGTGGTCGGGTCGGTGCTGGGTCTGCCGAAGGCGTCCGCGCTGCTCGATGACACCCCCCTGGATTCGCTCTTGCCGCTTTGGGCCTTCGCGATCGTCGGCCTCGCGGCTTGGCTGCTCGCGGCTCGCCTGCGACCGGTCCTCGCATGGCCTGCGGTGCTCGGCTGTCTGACCCTCGCGTGGGGGTTCGGGGTCGCGCCGCAACTGAACGCCGAGCGCTCCGCTTCAGGCTTCGTCGCCCAGCTGCTCGAGCGGGCGCCGCGCGACCGGGAGCTCGGGCTGGTCGCCTACAAGGAGCAGTTCCTCCTCTACCTCGACCGTGAGGTCGTGAACTTCGGCCATGCGCGGTGGCGAGAGGGCCCTGCGGAGGCGTACGACGCGTCCGCTTGGATCGCGCAGGACCCGCGGCGCGTCCTGCTGGTCCCCGGCTCGCGGTTGGCGCCGTGTTTCGAGGCCATGGACCGTCGTCCCGCGGGCGAAAGCAGCCGCGAGGTCTGGTGGTTGGTCGAGGGGGCTCCGGACGCGGCTTGCGTCCGGCAGGGGAACCCGGGGCGCGCGATCCGGTATCAGGGACCGCGCGCCCCGCGTTGAGTCAGCGCCGTCTCAGAACGGCAGGCCGTGCGCCGAGCCCATCATGCAGAGCAGCATGGGGAACGAGAGCAGGAAGTTCACGCGCGAGGTCAGCGTGGCCGTACGACGCGCCTTCGCCTTCTCCTCGTCGGTCGCCTGCACGACGCCGATGACCTTCTTCTGGTTCGGCCAGATGATCGCCCAGACGTTGAACAGCATGATGGTGCCGAGCCACGCGCCGATGCCGATCACGACGCTGCCTTCGCGCAGCAGGAACGCGTCGCCGAGACGGGGTCCGAGCAGCCAGATGCCGGTCACGAAGGTGGCGAGGGCCGCCCAGCGGAACCACAGCAGCGCGCGCGGCGCCACATACTTGACGATGCCGGCTCCGCCGGGGCCGCCCTTGTCGGCGTTCGCCGCGGCCAGAGCCGGGATCTGCGCGACATTGAAGTAGTAGAGCAGGCCGATCCAGAAGATGCCGGTGACGATGTGCAGCCAGCGGCCGAGGCTCATGTGCGCGAAATAGTCGTTCGGCTGCAGCAGCAGCATCAAGACGACCGAGAACGCGACGCCCAGCGTGACGGTGGTGCCGACGCTGTCGAGGGGATTCTTCATCTGGGGACTCCGCGGAGTTGGTTCGACCGGATTTGAAGAATACGGGGCGCACCCCCATAATTCAACGCGCTCGAACCACCCCTCCCGAGGACCATGGACGGAACGGCCCGGAACATCGATGGCATCCCGCGTTTACGGCCCATGTCGCCGTGCATCAGCGTATGCGCGCTCGATGCCGCGGGGCACTGCGCAGGGTGCCTGCGTACGCGGGACGAGATCGCCGGTTGGATCAGGATGAGCGCCGACGAACAATGGGCCTTGTTGGCGACGCTCGAGACGCGCCGCAAGGCACGCCGTCAGGAAAAGCAGGAGATCGCACGATGAACGTCGAAGACCGGATCAAGGCGCAGCTCGCTGCGGCACCCGTGGTGCTGTTCATGAAGGGGACGCCCGATTTCCCGCAGTGCGGCTTCTCGGCGCAGGCTGTCGGTGCGCTGCGCGCCTGCGGCGCGAGCTTCCAGCATGTCAACATCTTCGAGGATCCTGAGCTGCGCGAGGCGCTGAAGCGCTGGTCGAACTGGCCGACCTACCCGCAGCTCTATGTGAAGGGCGAGCTCCTCGGCGGTTGCGACATCACGCTCGAGATGTTCCGCAGCGGCGAGCTGAAGAAGGCGCTGGACGAAGCCGGCGCGACCTGACCCTCGGCACCTGTCGCCGCCTGCGTGGGCGGCTCGTCCTCAGGGCGAGGTCTCGTCGGCGACCGGCGAGGTCGGGTCGGTGCCGTTCGTGGAGGGCGGCTCGTCGATCCAGCCCAGTCCACGCGCCCGCGCCTCGGCCTCGAGATAGCTCGGCAGGCAGAAGTTGCAGACCTGGCAGAAAAGGTCGGCGGTGCGTTCCGCATCGTAGGCCGCGGCATGCGCGGCGCTCGAATCCCAGCCGAAACCGGCAGCGAGCGAAGCCTTCGCCAACACCGTCTGGCCGAGCGCGGCGCCGGCCAGCGTCACCGTGTCGAAGCTCGAGAACGGGTGGAAAGGGTTGCGCTTGATGTCGGTGCGCGCGACCGCGGCGTTCAGGAAGCCGAGGTCGAACGAGGCGTTGTGGCCGACCAGCACGGCGCGCTTGCAGCCGTTGCGGCGTACGGCCTCCCGCACCTCCTTGAAGATCCGCGTCAGCGCGTCCTTCTCGTCGATCGCCGGTCGCAACGGATGGAACGGCTTGATGCCGGTCACCGCGAGCGAGGCGGCTTCGATGTTCGCGCCCTCGAACGGTTTGACATGGTACGAGTGGGTCTCGCCGCGGCGCAGTCTGCCGTCGTCATCCATCTCGATGACAACGGCCGCGATCTCGAGCAGCGCATCGCGCGCCGCGTTGAGGCCGCCCGTCTCCACATCCACCACGACGGGCAGGAAGCCGCGGAAGCGCCGCGACATGAGGACCTGCGGCGCAGGGATCTGCGGTCCGGCGTCGCCGGTGCGGGTATCGCTCACCCGACCACCTGCTGCCAGCGCAGCGTACCGCCGGCGCGCATCGGCACGACGACGTCGGTCCCGCCGAGCGGGTAGACCGCCGGCGGCGACCACTCGCGGCGGGCGAGCGTGACCGTGCCCTCGTTGCGGGGCAGCCGGTAGAAATCCGGTCCGAAATGCGAGGCGAAGCCCTCGAGGCGGTGCAGCGCGCCGGAATCCTCGAACACCTCGGCGTAGAGCTCGAGCGCCGCGTGCGCCGAATACATGCCGGCACAGCCGCACTCGCTCTCCTTGGTGTGGCGGGCATGCGGCGCGCTGTCGGTGCCGAGGAAGAAGCGCGGATGGCCGCTGGTGGCGGCCTCGACGAGCGCGAGCCGGTCCTGCTGGGTCTTCAGCACGGGCAGGCAGTAGAAGTGCGGGCGGATCCCGCCGCGGAAGAGGTCGTTGCGGTTGTGCAGCAGATGCTGCGGGGTGATGGTCGCGGCGACGCCCTCGCGCGCACCGCGCACGAACTCGACGGCTGCGCGCGTGGTGATGTGCTCGAACACGACGCGCAGACGGGGGTGCCGCTCCAGCAGCGGACCGAGGATGTCGTCGATGAAGCGCTGCTCGCGGTCGAAGACATCGACATGCTCGTGCGTGACCTCGCCGTGCACCTGCAGCACGACGCCGAGCTCGGCCATGCGCGCGAGCACGGCGTCGGTGCGTCGCACATCGGTGACGCCGGAGTCCGAGTTGGTGGTGGCGCCCGCGGGGTACATCTTGAAGCCGGCGACGAAACCGCTGTCCTTGGCGCGGTCGACCTCGTCGGGCGGGGTGTTGTCCGTGAGGTAGAGCGTCATCAACGGCTGGAAGTCGGAGCCGGCCGGGCGCGCGGCGAGGATGCGGTCGCGGTACTCACCCGCGAGGCGCGTCGTGGTGACCGGGGGCTTGAGGTTCGGCATCACGATGGCGCGCGCGAACTGCTGCGCGGTGTGCGGCAGCACGGCTGCGAGGGCGGCGCCGTCGCGCAGGTGCAGGTGCCAGTCGTCGGGGCGGCGCAGGGTGATGAGGTCGGACATGACGTCGATGGGCGCCAAACCGTGAGGGCCGTCATGCTAACACAGCGCATACCGCTGACCCCGGCTCCCGGACAAGTTAACATACGGTTTTTCACAGGCAGGCCCCATCAGCATGGCTGATACGCAGCATCAGGATTTCGACCCCGGCGAGACCCGTGAGTGGCTGGAGTCCATCGACTCGGTGCTCAAGACCCACGGTCCCGAGCGGGCGCATTTCCTTCTCGAGCAGCTGATCGACCACACACGCCGCTCGGGCGCCTATCTGCCGTTCAAGCCCAACACGGCCTATCTCAACAGCATCTCGACGGGGCAACAGCCGGACTATCCCGGCAACCGTGAGCTCGAGCGCCGCATCGAGGCCTACATCCGCTGGAACGCCATGGCGATGGTCGTGCAGGCCAACCGCATCTCCTCGGAGTACGGCGGCCATATCGCGACCTACGCGTCCGCGGCCACGCTGTACGAGGTCGGTTTCAACCATTTCTGGCGCGCCAAGACGGACTCGCATCCGGGCGACATGGTGTTCGTGCAGGGCCATGCTTCGCCCGGCATCTACGCGCGCGCCTACCTGGAGGGCCGCCTCACCGAGGAACAGCTGCGGCATTTCCGTCAGGAGGTCGCAGGCGACGGCCTGTCTTCCTATCCCCACCCCTGGCTGATGCCCGATTTCTGGCAGTTCCCGACGGTGTCGATGGGCCTCGGACCGATGCAGGCCATCTTCCAAGCGCGTTTCCAGCGCTATCTCGAGCATCGCGGCATCGTGCCGGTCTCCGACCGCAAGATCTGGGCCTTCCTCGGCGACGGTGAGATGGACGAGCCGGAGTCGATGGGCGCGCTCACCATGCCGGTGCGCGAGAAGCTCGACAACCTCGT
>DAIMYL010000004.1:0-34565 GCA_036734505.1 Steroidobacteraceae bacterium
CCTGTGGCTGCGGCTCGCCGCCCGCGCCAACGCCCACGCGCGGCGCATCGGCGAGGCGGCAGGCACGCTGCGCCTCGAACCGGTCGAAGCCAACGAGATCTTCGTCCGGCCGGGCGCAGCGGGCATCGCCGCGCTGCGCGCCCAAGGCTTCGAGTTCTACGACTGGGGATCGGAGGGCTCCGGCGAGGCGCGCTTCGTCGTCTCCTGGGACCAGGCCGATGAGGATGTCGAAGCGCTCTGCACGGCGCTGGGCGCGTTGCCGAAGAACGCGACCGCCTGATGGCGGCCATGCCTCCCGTGCTGATCGACATCGGCATCAACCTCGCGCATGACAGCTACGACGCCGATCGCGAGGATGTGGTGCGCCGTGCGCTCTCCGCGGGGGTCCACCAGTTCGTCATCACCGGGGCCTCGGTCGAGGGCACCCGTGACGCGCTCCGTCTCGCCCACGCCGCGCCGCGCCTGATGCGCGCCACCGCAGGCTGCCACCCACACCATGCCATCGACCTCGACGCGCCGGCTTTCGACGCCTTGGCGGAGCTCGCCGAGGACCCGCTCTGCGCGGCCGTGGGCGAATGCGGCCTCGACTACCATCGCAACTTCTCTTCGCCGAACGAACAGCGCGGCGCCTTCGAGCGGCAGCTCGCGCTCGCGATCCGGCTCGGCAAGCCGCTGTTCCTGCATTGCCGCGACGCGCACCGCGACTTCCTGGCGATGCTGCGTGCCCACGCGGCAGCGCTGCCGCCGGCGGTGCTGCACTGCTTCACCGGCACCGGCGACGAACTCGACGACTGCCTCGCGCAGGGGCTCTTCATCGGCATCACCGGTTGGATCTGCGACGAGCGCCGCGGTCTGCACCTACGCGACATCGTAGGCCGCATCCCGGCGGGGCGGCTGATGATAGAGACCGATGGACCTTACCTCCTGCCGCGGGACCTCGACCCCAGACCGGCCTCGCGCCGCAACGAACCGATGTATCTGCCGCAGGTGGCGCGTGCCGTCGCGGCCGCCCGGGGCGAGGACATCACCACGCTCGCCCACCACACCACGCGCACCGCGCGCGCCTTCTTCGGACTGCCCGATCTCCCCGACGACATCCTCCAGGAGACCCGCCCATGACCGTGCTCGACGCCCGCACCTACGAGACCATCGCCCGCGAATGGCGCGAGACCATCGTGCCGACGCTCTGCGACTATGTCCGCATCCCCAACAAATCGCCGCACTTCGCTCCTGACTGGCAGACGCTGGGCCACATGCAGCGCGCCGCGCAGCTGCTCGCCGACTGGTGCCGCCGCCAACCCATCCGCGGCATGACGGTGGAACTGCTCGACCTGCCCGGGCGCACGCCGGTGCTCTTCGTCGATGTGCCGGGCGAGATCGACGACTGCGTGCTGCTCTACGGCCATCTCGACAAACAACCGGAGTTCACGGGCTGGAACGAGGGGCTGAGCCCCTGGGAGCCCGTCATCCGCGACGGCAAGCTCTACGGCCGTGGCGGCGCCGACGACGGCTATGCGGTGTTCAGCTCGCTGCTCGCGATCCGTGCGCTGAAGGAGCGAGGCGTGAAGCTCGCGCGTTGCGTGGTGCTCATCGAAGCCTCCGAGGAGAGCGGCAGCATCGACCTGCCGGCGCACCTCGAGGCGCTCGGCGCCCGCATCGGCGAACCGTCGCTCGTCATCTGTCTCGACGCGGAGTGCGGCAACTATTCGCAGCTCTGGTGCACGAGTTCGCTGCGCGGCAACCTCACCGGCTCGCTGCGGGTCGAGATGCTGCGCGAGGGCGTGCACAGCGGCATGGGCACGGGCATAGCGGCCACGCCCTGGCGGGTCGCCCAGCAGCTGCTGGCGCGGCTCGAGGATCCGCTCAACGGAGACATCCGCCTGCCCGAACTGCAATGCGACATCCCGCGCCAACGCGTCGAACAGGCTCGCACGGCCGCCAAGACCTTGGGCGACGAGGTCCGCGAGCGGCTGCCCTTCCTGCCCGGCGTGCGCGCGCTCTCGACCGACCCCGTAGAGCTGCTGCTCGGCAGCACCTGGCGCAGCACGCTGGCCGTCACCGGCGCCGACGGCCTGCCTCCCGTGTCGCAGGCCGGCAATGTCCTGCTGCCGAAGATCGCTCTGAAGCTCAGCCTGCGCCTGCCGCCCACCGTCGACGCAGAGGTCGCCGCCGCGGCGGTCAAACGCGAACTGGAGCGCGACCCGCCGTACGGCGCCCGCGTCAGCTTCGACATCGAATCCGCCTCCGAAGGTTGGCACGCACCGATCTGCGCGCCCTGGCTCGAGGAGTCGATGCAGCGGGCCTCACAGGCCGTCTTCGGGCGCGAGATGCTCTACGCCGGCGTCGGCGGCACCATCCCGTTCATGGGGATGCTCGGTCGGCGTTTCCCGGACACCCAGTTCCTGATCACGGGCGTGCTCGGGCCGCTCTCGAACGCGCACGGACCCAACGAGTTCCTGCATCTCGCCTACGCGGAGAGGTTGACGGCCTGCGTCGTGCAGGTGCTGGCCGACCACGCCTCGCGGCCGGTCGACGCGGAGAACGCGGCGGCGGCCTGACGATCGGCCGAAACGCCGGTTCAGGCGACGCCGGTGAAGTCGCTGGCGCGCAGCTGGCTGCGCAGCCGCGCCCATGTCCCGCGCCACGGCTCGGCGGCACGCTCGGCATGGCTGCGCTCGCCCATCAACAGTTCGACGCCGAGGCTGTCCTCGCGCAGCGTGAGCCTCGGCAGACCTTTCGGGAACGCCGCGCGACCGGTGAACACGATGCGGCCCTCGACGGGTACCTCGTCGGCGTGCGCCTTGACCGCGGCGATCCTGTCGTACAGCGAGGCCTGGGGATTGGAGAAGGTATAGCGTCGGGCGCCGTCCATGACGGTCCACTCGGTCATGGCGTCCGAACCGAAGATGTTGCCCGAGGCATCGCGCAGCTCGAGCACCACGAAACCCCGCGGCGTGAAGAGCAGATAATCGAGATGGAGCGTGCCGCCGTTGCCGTCGGGCACGACCACATCGCGGGCATGATCCAAAGAGATGCTTTCCATCAGCGCCATGCGGGCCCGACGCTCCCGCCGCGCCCGCCACGCACGCCAACCGAAGACGCCGGCGATACCGACCAGCACACCGAGCAGCACCGCTGCGACCGCGAGCACCCAAGGGTCGACGCTGCGCAGGTCGAGCGCGCCCATCATGCGGCGTCCTCCATGGCGTCACGGAGCGCTGCGAAGCTCGCCGCCAACGGCTGGACGCTCGTCGGGCGGCTGAAGAGTTCGGCCAACGCCGACGGCACGGGGACCCGGACGCCGAGCAGCGGTTCCACCACCTCGGGGAACTTCGCCGGGGATGCGGTCGCGACCAGACACCACGCCCGCGACCGCCGCTCGTCGGGCGACAGCCGCGCCCAGGCTTCGGCGGCGACCGCCGTATGCGGACACCAGATCTGCCCGAAGCGCGCATGGTCCGCCACGATGCGTGCGCGGATCGCGCCGTCGTCCACGCTCGTCGCCCGGACCGCGGCGCGCAGCGGCTCGAGCGCCGGATGCATCTGCCGCAGCCGCTCGAGGTTCGACGGGTTCCCGACATCCATCGCCGAGGCGATGGTCGCGACGCTCGGGCGCGGCCTGAAGTCGCCGCTCTCGAGCAGGTCGGGCACGGTACGGTTGGCGTTGTGGGCCAGGATGACCTCGCCGATCGGCAGTCCCATGCGCCGCGCCCACACGCAGGCCGCCGCATTGCCGAGATTGCCGCTCGGGATGATGAACGACAGCGTCGAGCCCGTGGCGCGCAGGTGCTCGAGGCTCGTGGCCGCGTAATAGACCGCCTGCGGCAGCAGACGGCCGAGGTTGATGCTGTTCGCGGACGACAGCGCGTGGCGCACCGCGAGGTCGCGGTCCAGGAAGGCCTCCTTCACCATGCGCTGACAGTCGTCGAAGGTTCCGGCGACGGCATAGCTGCGCACGTTGCCGCCCCAACAGGTGAGCTGTCGCTCCTGGGTCGGCGACACGAGCCCCTTCGGGAAGAGCACGCTGACACGGAATCCGGGGCGGCCGTGGAAGGCCGCCGCCACCGCGCCCCCGGTATCGCCGGAGGTGGCGACGAGGATGTGCAACGGGCGCACATCGCCGCCCGTCGCGCCGCGCAGTCGCGCGAGGCAGGCAGCGAGGAACCGCGCGCCGAAATCCTTGAACGCCGCGGTGGGCCCGTGGAAGAGCTCGAGCACCGAGAGCCGCTCGCCGTCCGCGGTCGCCGCAAGCGGGACCCGCGGCGCCGGGAAGTCGAAGGCCTCGCGCACGATCTCAGGCATCGCACGCTCCAGCACGGTACCCGCCGCGAACGGAGCCAACAACCGTTCGGCCACCTCCGGCAAGCCGGTCGCGCCCTCGAAGGCGTCCGGCTGCAGCATCGGCCAATCGGTGGGCACATAGCGCCCGCCATCGGGCGCAAGCCCCTGCACCAGCGCTTCAGGCAGCGTCAGCGGCGGCGCGGCGCCGCGCGTGCTGGCGAATGTCATGGGAGAGCTCATCGGCGGGTCAATCGGCGACGACGCGCGCGCCCTCGGAGTCCACTGGCACGACCCAGTGATCGACCTCGACCCCGTGGCTCGCGAAAGCGGCGACCATCCCGGAACGGACGGCCTCGGCGGTATCGCCCGGCGCCCACGCGAACATCGTCGGCCCCGCGCCCGATATGGAGCAGCCGAGCGCGCCTGCGTTCATCGCCGCGGCGCGCACCGCGGAGAATCCGGGGATGAGCTTCTTGCGCTGCGGCTCGATGACGACATCGTTGAGACCCTCGCGGATGAGGTCGAGGTCATCGGTGTAGCAACCCGAGATGAAACCCGCGAGGTTCGCGGTCTGCCAGACGAAATCCGCCATCGCCACCTCGCGCTTGAGGATGGAACGCGCTTCGCGGGTGGAGAGGAACATGTGCGGATGGATGATCACGGCGCGGATGCCCTGCGGCACCGGGATGCGCTTGACCCGCGGGTTGTCGATGCCCACCGTCAGCACCAGGCCGCCGAACAGGGACGGCGCGATGTTGTCGGCGTGCATCGAACCGCTGGCGACCGCCTCGCCCTGCATCGCGAACTTGAGCAGGTCGATCCTCTCGAACGGACGGTCGAGCAGCGCATTGGCCGCGACCACGGCGCCGACCGCGGACGCGGCCGACCCGCCGAGCCCGGAACCCAGCGGGATGCCCTTCTGGATGGTCATCTCGAAACCGAACGACGGACGCACCGCGACGTTGAGCGCGAGCAGCGCCCTGCCGGCGGTGTTGCGCTCGGGCTCGAGCGGCAACTCCTCCGGGACGCCGGAGATCGCGGTGATGCGCACCCCGGGAGCGGCCGTCCGCTTGACCGTGATCCGGTCGCCGATCGCATCGACCGCGAAGCCCAGGATGTCGAAGCCGATGCCGACATTGCCGACCGAGGCCGGCGCGAACGCGGTCGCCGATGTCCTGCCGCTCATAACCGTGCTCCGAGGTAGGCCGACAGCCGCAGGAGGTCGGCGAAGATGCCGCCCGCCGTGACCTCGGGACCGGCGCCGGGACCCTGCACGATGAGCGGATTGCTGCTGTAGCGCGCGGTGGCGAAACGCACCACGTTGTCGGTGAGCGCGATGTTGGCGAAGGCGTGCCGCGCATCGAACTCGACGACGCCGACGGTCGCCTTGCCGTCGGGCGTCAGGCGTCCGACATACCGCAGCACCTTGCCGCGGGCCTTGGCGCCCTCGAAACGCTCGCGCATCGCGGCATCGTGGGCGGGCAAGCGCTCCAGGAACTCATCGATGCTGCCCTGCTCGAGACCCGCCGGCACCAAGCTCTCGACCTGCACATCGGACATCTCGAGCGCACGGCCCATCTCGCGGCCGAGGATGATGAGCTTGCGCGCGACATCCATGCCGGAGAGGTCGTCCCTGGGGTCCGGCTCGGTGTAGCCCCGCTGCTTGGCCTCGCGGACGATGTCGCTGAACGGCCGGCTGCCATCGTAGACGTTGAAGAGATACGCGAGCGTGCCCGAGAAGATGCCCTCGATGGCGGTGATCTCATCGCCGGTCTCGCGCAGGTCGCGCAGCGTGCCGATGACGGGCAACCCGGCGCCGACCGTCGCCTCATAGAGGTAGTGCGTGCCGCCCGCGCGACGGGCCTCCTGCAGCGCCCGGTATTCCTGCAGCGGCGCGCTGTTCGCCTTCTTGTTGGGCGTCACCACATGGATGCCGGCCGCCAACCAGCGCGCGTAGTGCTTGGCCACCTCGCCGCTCGCGGTGCAGTCGATGATGACATGGTGCGGCAGATGGTCCGCCGCCACATGCGCCACGAAGCGGTCCATATCGGGCGCATCGGCGGACGCCTGCAGGGCCTCATGCCAACCACCGGGATCGACGCCCCGTTCGGCCAGCAGCATGCGCTTCGAGGTGAGCAGGCCCCGCACGCGCAGGTCCAGCTTGAAGTCCCGACGCAGGCGCCCCGCTTGGGAGGCGATCTGCTCGAGCAACACCCGCCCGACCGTGCCGGGTCCGATGATCCCGACCGAGACGGTGTGCGCCGAGAGGTAGAAGCTCGCGTGCACCGCGCGCAGCGCACGCGTCGCCGCCTTGGCGGGCACCACCACCGAGATGTTGCGCTCCGACGCGCCCTGCGCGATGGCGCGCACATTGACCGACGCGGACCCGAGCGCCGCGAACACCTTCGCCGCGACACCCGGCAGACCCGCCATGCCGTCACCGACCACCGCGAGGATCGCGAGGTCCGGATCGACCTCGACCGCGTGGATCTGCCCGTCGGCCAGTTCGCGGGCGAACGCGGCGCGCAGCACCGCGGCGGCTCGGTCCGACTGGGCGCGCGGCACGGCGCAGCAGATGGAATGCTCGGAACTGCCCTGCGAGATGAGCACCACCGAGATGCCCTCCTCGCGCAAGGCGCCGAACAGCCGGTTCGCCGTGCCAGGCACGCCGATCATCCCCGCGCCCTCCAGGTTGACGAGCGCGATGTCCTCGATGGTCGTGATGCCCTTCACGGGCAACGACGACTTCGGTTCGGCGCAGATCAGCGTGGCCGGATTCCCGGGCGCGAAGGTGTTCCGGATCCAGATCGGGATGCCGCGCCCCACGGCAGGAGCCATGGTCTGCGGATGGATGACCTTCGCGCCGAAATAGGCCAGTTCCATGGCCTCGTTGTACGAGAGCGAATCGATGACCTGCGCGTCGGGCACGCGCCGCGGATCGGCCGACAGCACGCCGTCGACATCGGTCCAGATGTGGATCTCCGCCGCGTCCAGCAGACTGCCGAAGATCGACGCCGAGAAATCGCTGCCGTTCCGGCCGAGGGTCGTCTGCACGCCGCGCGGATCGGCGGCGATGAAGCCCGTGATGATGAGCGTGCCGTCGAACCCGTCCTCGACGGCGGCGCGCATGCGGGCGCGGGAGGCTTCCCACTGCACCATCGGGCCCAAGGGGCCCCATTCGACGACCACGACCTCGCGGGCATCGAGCCAGCGCGTCTCGCCGCTGCGCGACGCGCGGGCGGCGTAGAACTCGCGGAACAGGCGCGTCGACCAGATCTCGCCGTACCCCGAGACGACATCATGGATGTTGCGGGAGGCCGAGCGCGTCAGCCGCACCGCCTGCAGGATGCCCTCGATGTCGCGTCGGTCACGGTCGAAGGCAGCGAGCCAGGCCTCGGCGGTCGACGGCGCGAGCAGTTCGCCCACGATGGTCGCATGCCGCGCGCGCAGCGCGTCGAGCCCGGCACGGAAGCCGTCGTCCTGCCGTTCGGCCTGGGACACGAGCCCGAGCAGCGCGTCGGTGACGCCTTTGCAGGCGGACAGCACGACGCCGAGCCGTACCGCCGGTTGCGCATCGAGGATGTCCGCGACGCGACGGAAACAGGCCGCGTCCGCGACGCTGGAACCGCCGAACTTGTGCACCACCCAACCGGCGGACCCCGACATCGCCTCGACTCCCGGATACATGCGGAAAAACTTCCGGACTTTAGCGGTCGCGGATGCCTTGCGGCAAGTTTCCTTCCGTCACACCGACAGACGGGCGGGTCGCAAGTCGCCTACACTTGGCATCGGATGGAACCCGCCGCGCTCTGGCCTCTGCTCCTGATCCTGGTGGCGACCGCGCTGTTCGCCGGCGTGCTCGCCGGCCTGCTCGGCGTCGGCGGCGGCATCGTGCTCGTCCCGGTGCTCGATGTCGCGCTGCGGGCGGGCGGCGTCTCGTCGGACTGGTCGATGCATGTCGCGGTGGCGACCTCGCTCGCCACCATCATCCCCACCGCCATCGCCTCTTCGCGTGCGCACGCAGCACGCGGCGCGATCGACTGGTCCACCGTACGGGCTTGGGCGCCCGGCATGCTCTTGGGCGCGCTCGTCGGCAGCCTGCTGGCTGCACGCGTCGCCGATGCGACGCTCGCGGCGGTGTTCGGGGTCGTGGCGGCGATCGTCGCGATCAAGATGTTCTTGCCCCTCGACCATCTGCGGGTGGCACGATCGGTGCCGCACGGCATCGGCGGCAACACCATCGCTGCGGCCATCGGTGGCCTGTCGGCCATGATGGGCATCGGCGGCGGCACCCTCTCGGTGCCGGCGATGACCCTCACGGGAGGGCCGATACATCAAGCGGTGGGGACGGCCGCGTTCTTCGGTCTGCTCATCGCACTGCCCGGAACGCTCGGTTACCTGCTCGCGACACCACCGGCCGTCTTGCCGCCGTTCACCATCGGTCTCGTCAGCTTGGCTGCGCTTGCCATCGTCGCGCCCTGCACCATGCTCACCGCCCCGTTCGGCGCGCGGCTCGCGCACTCGCTGCCCCGGCGCCGACTGTCGCAGGCCTTCGGGGTGTTCCTCGCGCTGGTCGCGGCACGGATGCTGTACCGCGCCTGGGCCTCGCTCTGAACGACCTTCCCCGCACACGAGCACCCACCGCATGAGCGACGACCTCATCCACATCGGCGGCCCCTGGTTCGAGGACTTCGAACGGGACATGTCCTTCGACGCGCCCGCGGTCACCCTGACCGACGGACATTCCGCTCTTCACGCCGCGCTCTTCGGCGACCGTCTGCGTCTGCCGCTCGACCACCACGCGAGCCGCGCGGTGACCGGCCGTGGGACACCCATCGTGCACCCTTTGGTCGCGGTCAACATCGCCATCGGTCAGTCGACCTGGGCCTCGCAGCGCGTCAAGGCCAATCTCTTCTACCGGGGCCTCGTGCTCCGCCACCCGGTCCACATCGGCGATACGCTGCACACCACCACCCGCGTCGTGGCGCTGCGGCAGAACCGCGTCCAGCCCGGCCGTGCCGCGACCGGCATCGTGGCGCTCGAGATGTCCACGGTCGACCAGGACGGGCGGACGGTGCTGCGCTTCTGGCGCTGTCCGATGCTCCCCTGCCGCGATCCCGCGGCCGCGATCGGACACGCCGATGACCTCGACGCGGTGGGCGCCGACGCCGCGCTGCCGACCGATGGCCTGCCGCGCGACTGGTCGCTCGGTCCGACCGCTCGTTGGCGGGGGCTGCGGGCGCATGACCTGCGGCCCGGACAGGGTTTCGCGATCGAAGCGCGCGACACCATCACCTCGGCGCCCGAGCTGGTGCGCGCCTCGCTCAACATGGCGATGGCGCATACCGACGCGAAACTGTCGTACCTCGGCGAGCGGCTGGTGTTCGGCGGGCATGTGATCTTCATGGCTTTCGCGCAGGTCACGCGCGCCCTGCCGAACCTCCTGACCATCACCGCGTGGGAATCCTGCGACCATGTCGCGCCGGTGGTCGAGAACGACCGTCTGCGCAGCACGCTGGTGGTGACCGACATCGTCCCCGTGGAGCCCGACCGTGGCGGGGGCGCGCTGCTGCGGATCGCCGTCGAGAGCTTCGCCTCGCGCGGCGACCCGGAGGTCGAGACTCGGGTGCTCGACTGGAAGTTCTGGGCCTGGAGCGTCTAGGCGCACCTCCGTGCCGCCCCGTAAGTCCGTGTAGCATCGACCCCCGATGGACCACACCCGCGACATCACCGAACGCCTCGTCGGACGCTCCGCCACCATGCGGTTCGATCAGCTGCCGGCGGACGCCGTCGCCGCCACGCGCACCTTCGTGCTCGACTCCTTGGGCGTCGCGCTGTCCGGCAGCCGCGTCCCGCTCATCTCCGTCCTCAAGGACACGGCGGCCACATGGGGGACGGGTGACGCCGCGCGCATCTGGGGCAGCGGGGAACGCGTACCCGCTCAATCGGCCGCTTTCCTCAACGGCTGGCAGATCCACAACCAGGAATGGGATTGCGTCCACGAACCCGCGGTCGTGCATCCGATGGCCGTGGTGTTGGCGACCTTGGTGGCGTTCGCAGAGGCGCGCGGTGGCATGGACGGGCGACGGCTGATCACCGGCGTGTCCGTCGCCGTCGATGTCGCGACCGGCATCGGCCGAGCCGCGCGCAACAAGCTGCGCTTCTTCAGGCCGGCGATGTGCGGCGCCCTCGGCGCGACCGCCGGCATGGCGAACATGCTCGGCTTGGACGCGGCGACCACACGCAGCGCGCTCGGCATCGCCTACAGCCAGCTCTCCGGGACGATGCAGGCGCACATCGAAGGGTCTCCCGTGCTGCCGATGCAGATCGGCTTCAACGCGCGCGCAGCGCTGCTCGCCATCGAGCTCGCATCCCGCGGCATCCAAGGTCCGGGGGATTTCCTCGAGGGCGTGCACGGCTACTACACGCTCATCGATCCGGAGCGGGACCCGACCGCGTTCGAGGGTTTCGACGATCGGTTCGCCGTGACGGAGCTCTCGCACAAGCCGTTCCCGAGCGGACGCGCCACCCACGGCGGCGTCGACGGATTGCTCACCCTGCAGTCACAGATCGGCTTCCGGCCCACCGATCTCGTGTCCGCCGTGGTCCATGCGCCCCCGCTCGTCATCCAGCTCGTCGACCGGCCCGCCCGCGCCGATATGGCGCCGGCCTATGCGCGGCTCTGTCTGCCCTATGTCGCCGCCACGGCGCTGCTCAACGGCGATGTCGGCGTCGCCGACTTCGAGCCGGCCGCCATCGCGGACCCCGCGCGGCTCGCGCTCGCGGCCCGCATCGGCGCGCAGCGCGATGGCAACCCCTCGCTGAACGCCCTCGCACCGCAGCGCGTCGAGGTCAGGCTGCGCGACGGCTCGCATCACGCACTCGATCTGCCGGCGGTCCTGGGCGCGCCCGGCAGGCCGTTGGACCGCGTGCGCCATCTCGACAAGTTCAGGCGCGCCGCGGCATCGGGCGCACGCCCGCTCCCCGAAGCGCGCATCGAGGCGCTGATCGGGCTCGTCGACCGTCTCGAGGAGCTCGGCGATGTGAGGCATCTGGTCGATGCCCTGGTCCCGGTCTGATCAGGACCGCATGACCACCTCGCTGCAGCGGGTCGAGCATGCGCTGGCTGCGATGGCGGCCTCGACGGACCTCGGGCTCTTCAGCCATGTCGCCGCCGCCGAGGCGCTGGACGCCGCCGCTGAAAGCACGCGGCGCCTGGCCGCTGACGCCCCGCGCAGCGCCCTCGAAGGACTCACCGTGGTCCTCAAAGGGAACATCGCGGTACGAGGTTGGCCGTGGCAGGGCGGACTGCGCGCCCGCGCCGGGGTCATCGCGGAACAGGACGCCGCCATCGTGTCGCGGCTGCGCGCCGCTGGCGCTGTGCTCCTCGCTCAGACCACGCAGGACGAGGGAGCGCTCGGCGCCGAGGGACTCGCCCTCGACGGCCCGATCCGCAACCCGCGCGATCGCGCACGCAGCGCAGGCGGCTCGAGCGGCGGGTCAGCGGGCGCGCTCGCCGCCGATCTGTGCGACCTCGCGATCGGCACGGACACCATCGGTTCGGTACGCATCCCCGCGGCGTTCTGCGGCATCTCCGCGCTGAAACCGTCCTACGGACGCGTCAGCGTGCGCGGCGTGTTGCCCGTGCATCCGCGTTTCGACCATGTGGGCCCGATGGCCCGTGACATCGCCGGTGTACGCGCGCTGCTCGCGGTCATCGCGGGTCATGATGGGTCGAGCGCGCTGTCGGTCGATTACGATGACGGGCCGCATCCACCGTCGCGGCCTGCAGACGCGCCGTCGCTCGCAGGATGGCGGATCGGCTACGCCATCGGTTTCGACGACCTGGGACCCGAGACGGAGGTCATCGACGGCTACAACGCGACCATCGCCGCCCTCCGCGGAGCGGGCGCGACCTTGGTGCCGGTGGACATCCGTCCGCTCGGACTGCGCCGCGCGCGGCTCGCCGTGTTCGCGCTCTGTGAACATGAGATGTGGCGAACCCACCGGGAGGCCATGGACGCCCGTCCGGAGGCCTACTCCGGCCGCATCCGCGGATTGCTCGAGTACGGTGCATCGCTCGATGACCGAAAGCTGCGCGCGCTCGATGAACGGGTCACGGGCCTCCAGTTCGCCTGGCCGAGGCTCGTGGCCGGTCTCGACGCCTGCATCACGCCCACCACTCCCGGAGTCGCTTTCCTCATCGACGGGTCGCCGCCCGACGGCCTCGCAGACCTCACGGTGATCGGCACCGCGGCAGCGGTGCCTGCGGTCTCTGTACCCTGCCCCACGCCGGCGACGGCGTCCGTCGCATCGCAGCCTGCGCTGCCCGTCGGCGTGCAGGTGCTGACCGCGAGCGGCGCCGATCTTCGGGCGCTGGAGCTGGCGGCCGTCATAGAGGCAGCGGGACGGCGGCGCCAGCGCTGAATCAGGGCGCGCCGGGGGGAACGCCTCCCGGCCGCGCATCGCCCATCAGTGGTATTCCTCGCCACCGGACACGTTCATCGCTTCGCCGGTCATGTAGGCCGCCTGTTCCGAGGCGAGGAACGCGCAGGCTTTGGCGATGTCCTCCTGCAGCCCTGGTCGACCCATCGGGATGCGCGCACGCATGTCGGCGAGGTACTGCTCCTCGCTGCGGCCGGTGGCCGCGCTGAAGAACTGGTTCTGCCACGCGCCGAGACCGGTGGTGACATGGTTCGGACAGATCGTGTTGACGGTGATGCCGTGCGGTCCGAGCTCGATCGCGGCCGAGCGCGTGAGGCCCACCATGCCGTGCTTGGAGGCGACATACGCCGCCGCGAAGGGGAAGCCGGACTTGGACGCCTGGCTGCCGATGTTGATGATGCGCCCGCCCTTGCCCTGCGCGACCATCTGCCGCGCAGCGTGCTTGATGCCATAGAAAGCGCCGCGCAGGTTGACGCCGAGCACGGCGTCCCAATCGGCCTGCGTGAGCTCCACCGTCGGCTTCATGAGGTAACCGATGCCGGCGTTGTTGACCATGATGTCGAGCCGGCCGTAGTGCCGCACGGTCTCCGCGACGAGCCGTTCGACCTGGGATTCCTCGAGCACATCGCAGGCGACGCCGATGGCCTCGCCGCCCGCGGCGCGGATCTCCGCCACCACGGCATCGATGCCGGCCGAGGTGCCGATCGCGCTCTCCGGGATCTCCGCACCGCGTGCCGCACCGATGTCGCTCACCACGACCTTGCAGCCCTCGGCCGCCAGGCGCTTCACCATCGCCTCGCCGAGGCCCTTCGCCCGACCCGAACCCGTGACGATCGCGACCTTGCCCTTCAGATCCGCATAGATGCCCATGACGTTGACGGCCTCCTCAGCCTCGATGTGGGGGGATGCTGCTAACATGATGGCATGAGCGAGCTCATCACGGACATCCACCCGCCCGTCGCCCGCGTCACCCTCAACCGTCCGGACAAGCGCAACGCCCTGTCCAGCGCCGAGTGGCAGGGCCTGCGCGCCGTCGCCGCGCAGCTGGCGGCCGACCCCAGCTTGCGGGCGGTCCTGCTCCAGGGCGCCGGCGAAGCGGCGTTCAGCGCCGGCGCCGACATCGCCGAGATGCAGCGCAACCTCGGCGATCCCGCGCGCATGCAGGTCATCCAGCAGCTGGTGCTCGACGCGCAGGCCGACTGGCAGCGGCTGCCCATCCCGACCATCGCCGTGGTGCGCGGCGCCTGCACCGGCGGCGGCTGCGGACTCGCCCTCGCCTGCGACCTGCGGCTCGCCTCGCCCGACGCCTTCTTCGCCATCACGCCCGCCAAGCTCGGCATCGCCTACAGCCTCGCCGACACCAAGCGCCTCCACGACCTCGTCGGCCCCTCCCGCGCCAAAGAGATCCTCTACACAGGACGCCGCGTCGGGGCCGCCGAAGCGTTGTCGATCGGGCTCATCAACGAGATCGTGGCCGGCGAGGCGCTCGCCTCCCGCGCCGACGCGCTCGCCCGCGGGATCGCGGCCAACGCCGGCAACTCCGTGCGCGCCGCCAAGACCGTGGTCGACATGATCGCCGCCGGCGTGCTCGCCGAGACGCCGGAGACGCAGCGGCTCTACGACGAGAGCTTCGGCTCGCCCGAGTTCGCCGAGGGCGCCCGCGCGTTCATGGAGAAGCGGCCACCGCGGTTCTGACCGGCCCGGTGATCCCCGGCGCGGATGCGTCGAGCCACGCCCGCACGATCCGCGCGCTCTCGGCAGGCGCCTCCTGGACCAGCATGTGGCCGATGCCGGGCAGCACCTCGAGCCGCACCTCCGGCGCGTTCACCAGCAGATCGCGCGTCTCATAGGCGAGCGCCAACGGCACCCGCTTGTTCCGCTCGCCCCACATCAGCAGCACCGGCGCACGCACCGAGCGGATCCTGTCCTCCACGCCGCCCGACACATACTGGCGCAGGAGACCCAGCATCGCCGCGCGGTTGCCCTCGCGCATCCACATCGACCACCACTCGTCCACCACCGCCTCGCTCACCCGCGACGGGTCGCCGTAGTCGTTGGTGAGCATGAAGCGTGTGAACGACTTCGGCGTCACCACCGTGATGACATCGGCGACCTTCGGCACCTGCGCGGGTGTGGTGCGGCCGCGGACCCGCTTCTCGAGCGACCCCGGGCTGATGAGCCCCAACCGCTCGATGCGCTCCGGGTGGTCGGCGGCATAGCGCATCGCCACCGTGCCCCCGATCGAGGTGCCGATGACGGTGAAGCGCTGCAGACCGCGCTCGTCGACGAACCGCTCGAAGAGCTGCTGGATGCGCTGCAGCGTGTAGTCGCCCGAGGGCTCGGGGCCGGTGAGGCCGTGCGCCGGCAGGTCGACACGGATCACGCGGTAGCGGTCCTTGAGCGCCGCCGCCCACGGCTCCCACATGAAGAGGCTCGCGTAGTTGGCGTGCAGCAGGACCACCGGCGGACCGCTGCCCTCGTCGCGGTAATGGAGGCGTACACCGTCGATGACGACGAACTGCGACGGCGGCGTCGCCCACCGCGCCTCGACCTCGGCGGCGGGGTGGTCCCGGTAGACGACCGCGGCGATGCCGAAGGCCAGCGCCGCCACGGCCACCAGTCCGCCCAAGAGCTTCGCGACGAGTCTCAGCCAGCGCATCCGCAGCCTCCCCGACGGCGCCGGCGCGGCCCCGCACCGCCCCACGCCGTAACCGGACCACAGATATACTGCCTCGGCTGCCACGCGCAAACAGGGGGGTGATGCCGTGACCGTTTCCGCTGCGCCTTCGGGCGGGACCGCCGCGCCCGCGTTCCGGCCCGTCTACGCCTGGTATGTGGTGGCCGTGCTCGGGCTCGCCAACTGCGTGTCCTTCATCGACCGCTTGATCCTCTCGCTGCTCGTGCAGCCCATCAAGGCGGAGCTCGGCATCTCCGACACCGCTTTCAGCCTGCTCGCCGGCGCCGCGTTCGCGATCTTCTACTGCGGCATGGGTCTCGTGATCGCCCGCTGGGCCGACCGCTACAGCCGCAAATGGATCGTCACCGTGGGCATCACCCTCTGGTGCCTGATGACCGCGTTCGCCGGCACCGCGCGCTCCTTCACGCAGCTGTTCCTGTACCGCGTCGGCGTCGGCGTCGGTGAGGCCACGCTCTCTCCCTCGGCCTATTCGCTGCTCGCCGGCTACTTCCCGCCGAACCGGCTCGCGCTCGCCGTCGGCGTGTTCAGCGCCGGTGTCACCGCCGGCACCGGGCTCGCCTACCTGCTCGGCGGCACCGCCATCGGCTGGGTCATGTCGCTCGGCACGGTCCACCTGCCGTTCTTCGGCGAGCTTGCCGGCTGGCGTCTGGTGATGGTGGTGGTGGGACTGCTCGGCCTGCCGGTCGCGCTGCTGATGCTGTTCGTCAAGGAGCCGCCCCGTCCTGCAGGGGTCGCGCCGGCGAGCCTCGGCGAGGTCTGGGCGCACTTCAAGGCCAACATCAGCCGTTACGGACTGGTGTTCGCCGGATACGGGGCGACCTCGATCACCGCGTTCGCGGTGATGATCTGGACGCCTGAACTGTACCGCCGCCAGTACGGCGCCGGCGTCGGTGAAGCGGCCTTGACCATCGGCACGGTGGCGGTGCTCGGCGGCCTGCTCGGCGCCTTCATCGGCGGATGGCTCTCCGACCGGCTCGAATCGGCCGGCGACCGCCACGCCAAACTCAAGGTGCTCGCGGGCTGCGGCCTCGGACTGCTGCTGCCCGGCATCGTCGCGCCCTTCATGCCGACCATGGTCGGCCATGCGGCGGTGATCTTCTTCATGTTCTTCTTCGGCACCGCCGCGACCGGTCCGGCCGGCGCCTATGTGCAGTCGATCACGCCCGACCGCATGCGCGCGCAGTTCGGCGCCTGGTACCAGTTGTCGCTCGTGCTGGTCGGGGCGACGCTCGGGCCGTTCGCGGTGGGGTTCGTCACCGACTATGTGCTGGGCGATGAGTCGCGCATCGGGCTATCGATGTCGCTCGTGTCGCTGTTCGCGAACCCGATCGCCGCATGGCTGCTGTGGCGCGCTTGGCGCCACGCGAGCACCTGACGACCGGTTCCGCCCCGGGGACGCTCAGCGCGCTTCGACCAAACGCAGCGTCTTGCGCAGCGCCGGACCCTCCACCCGCTGCACCCTGCCCGAGGGCCAACGCACCTCGACATGATCGACGGCGCGCGCCGCGCCCAGCCCGAACACCAGCGTCGGATCGTTGGTCGAGTTGTAGCCGTGCGCGCTCTGCAGTTCTTGGTGCTGCACCAGCGGACCGGCCACCACCGTGACGCGCGCACCGTAGGCGTCGGTGTTGCCGCCCGCGCCCTGCAGCGCCACCTTGATCCACGCATTGCGGTTGCCGCGGTTGATGAGCAGACGGTTCTGACCGGGTTCCGGGCTCACGCGCTTGCCCGCCGAGTAGTAGGTGCGGTTGGTGACGAAGAGGTCGAGGAAGCCGTCACCATCGACATCCGCGGCGCCCACGCCCGAGCCGATGCCCATCGACTCGGCGCCGGACCCGGCCGTGACATCCTGGAAGGTGCCGTCGCCGCGACCTCGAAGCAGCGTGTTCTCCCCCGGCTCCCACGCGATGTAGAACTGCACGAAGGGCGGGAAATCGCCGATGACATCGTTGATGAGCGTGTTCGACGGGCCGCCGTTGTTGAGATACAGGTCGACATGCCCGTCGTTGTCGAAGTCGGCGGCGACGCAGCCGCGGGTGCCGCGCACCACGCCCGCCCCCGAGCGGAGCGTGATGTCCTCGAAGGACAGCGCACCGGTCTCCTTCAGGCGGTTGAGGATCAGACGCCCGGCCTGGTCCGCCGTCGGCAGGAACACATCCATGTCGCCGTCGTGGTCGAAATCCGCGATGCAGGCGCCCTGCGCGTACCCCGGGTTCAGGAACGGCAGGCCGTTCGGCGGCCGGCGTCCGCGCGTGATGTCCTCGAAGGTACCGTCGCCCTTGTTGCGCAGCAATATCTTGGCGTCGCGCTCGTTGGTGATGAGCAGGTCCGCATGCCCGTCCTGGTCGAAGTCGATCCAGTTGGGCGAACCTTGCGCATTGGAGTCCTTGAGCTTGGACTGCACCGCGGCGCCCGCCGCGGCCGTGACCTCGGTGAAACGCCACCCGCCCTCGTTGCGGAACAGCGCGTTCTCGATGTCGCCGTCGGCGTTCTTCCAGAAGACATCGAGGTCGCCGTCGCCGTCGTAGTCGGCGCAGCCGACGCCACCGGCCGTGTCGCCGATGCCGCCGATCTCGGCGTCCTTGGCGTTCCCGGCGCGCATCAGGCCCGCCGCGCGGGTCACATCGACGAAGTCCGCGCGGCCCGTCTCCCGCAGCTGGTTGCGGTACAGGGTCGTCGGCACATGCCGCTGGCGCGGCTGGCCCGGCGGCATGTTGGCGGAGAGCAGGTCGCGGTCGCCGTCGCCGTCGAAGTCGCAGAAGACGGCGCCGCGGCTGAGGCTGCCGGGGTTCTGCACGCCGCGCGCCGCCGCGACATCACGGAACACGCCCTTGCCGTCGTTCTCGAACAGCCGGTCGTGCAGACCGATGGCGAGGTCCTCGACGGGCACGAAGATGTCGACATCGCCGTCGCCGTCGTAGTCGCCGAAAGTTGGGCCGGTCGCGTTGACGCCGAGGTCCTGCACGCCGCGCGCGACGCTCTCGTCCGTGAACCGGATGGGCGCTTTGTCGCCCGCGGCTTCGAGCGTCCCGACGGCGCCGAGGGCGAGCGCCACGAGCAGCAAGGCGACGCCGCCCATCGCACTGCTGCCCACGCGCCTCGTGCCGGTCATACCCGCGGCCTCGCCGTCATGCGCTCCGGGAACTCGCGCATCGCGCGCTCGCGGTACGCCGTCGGCAGCTCGTCGATGCTGCGCAGTTTCGCGCCCGAGGCGTGCCAGACGACATGACCCGGTATCCCCTGCATATCCATCCATCTGAGCCACCCCATGAACACCGTCGAAGAGAAGGTCGCGGGCACGGCATCGATCGCCGTGTCCGCGATGTCGTCCGCAGCGGCGAACAATGTCTGACGCTGGCCATGCATCGCCGGCATGCCGGGTGGATACACCGTCTGGTGCTGCAACCAGACATGGCCGCCGACCTGATGGAACTGCGGGCGGAACGGACCGACCGGCGACGGGCCGAGCGCAGCGCCGTCGAGCCGGACCGGCTGGATGCCGTCGCGGCTGTACTTGAAGCCGAGGTTGCCGCCCTGCACCGCCGGCTTCACGGTCTCCTTGCGGCGCGTCCAGGGGTTCTCGAACTCCTGCAGGAACTCGCCGGTCGCGAAGTCACGGAAGAAGGTCACCGTATGGCCGCCGAGGATGAAGCCGTCGGCGACATGACGGAACCAGTAGATCTCCATGCCCTCGAAGCGCACCAACGGACGCGGGGTCTCGGTGTCGCCGGTCACGGCGAAGATGCCGCCCGTGAACCACCAGGGGACGTCCTCCTCACGCAGGCTGCCCTGCATGCGCACCATGGTGCGCAGCGCGGCGTCCGGAACCGAGAGGTCGGGCAGCGCGCGTCGCGCGCCGCGGGCCGTCTTGGCCTCGGCCGACGGCGGCGCGACCGCGAGCCCGACGCCCGTCGCCGCGGCGCCGACCAGACACTCGCGGCGGCTGAGCGGCCGTCGCGGCGGATCATCCTTCATGGCATCCCCCCCTGCAGAGAAGCAAAAAAAACGGGGGCTGCCCGCATCCTGCCGGCAGCCCCCGCGTCCCTCTCCCTCGATCAGAACTTGTACGACACCCGCAGGCCGAAGGTACGCGGCCGCGGCAGCTCGGCGAAGACGCCGGTCGGGATCGCGAGACCGAAGGCCGCCATCGGGTTGCGCAGGTTCGCAGGCAGCGCGCCTGCCGTGCCTACGCGGACCGCGGTGCGCACATCGGCATAGGTGTTGGCCGGGGTGGAACCCGCGGACTTGACCTTGTCGTCGTCCGTCACATTGTCGACGAACACCGTCGCGGTCCAGGCGTCGCCGCCCGTGCCGAAGCGCAGGTTGAGGTTGGTGTAGTCCTCCAACCAGATGCTGTTGTCGTCCTCGATGAAGCGCTCGCCGACATAGGTGAGGTCGGCATCGGCGAACCAGTAGCGGCCGCCGTCGCCCATCGGCCGACGGTAGGACAGGTTGAAGGCCGCCGAGGTCTCCGGCGTGTCCTCGAACTTGTTGCCGGTACGGCTGATCGAGCAGGTCACCTGCGCGCTGTTGGCGGCACCGGCGGCCACCACCGTCACCACCGGCGTGCAGTTGCCGACGCGGGCGATCTCCGCCGGGCCGCTGGTGAGCGTCGTGTAGTCGGTGAACTCGTACTTCAGGAAGTGCGTGACACCGAAGCCCGCGGTCAGGTGGTCGGTGACACGCCACTGGCCCGTGAACTCGAGGCCCTGCAGCTCTCCGCCGCCCGCGTTGGTGACGCGGTTGCCGAGCGTGTTGCCGATGATCACCTGCGTGCTCACCTGCTTGTCGGTGAAGTCCTGCAGGAAGGCCGCGCCGTTCAGCTGCACGCGACGGTCCTCGGAGATCCACTTCGCGCCGAGCTCGTAGACCTTGATCTTCTCGGACTCGAACTCGACATCCTCACGGTTCGGCAGACCGAACGCGCCGATGGTGAGCGTACCGAAGCCGCCCGGCTTGCGGCCTTCCGAGTACGAGGCGTACATGTTGAGCGTGTCCGAGGGCTGCCACTGCAGCGTCGCCTTCGGCGTGATGTACGAGTCGTTGCGGGTGTACTCGTTGCGGCCGATCTGCGTCGGCGGCGCGAAGGTGCGCGGCAGACCCGGCTGCACGGCGTACGGGATGTTGGCCGCGTTGCGGCAGTCACCCGTCGCACCGCAGATGATCACGGTGCCGGGGCCCTGGTTGCCGGCGGTGATCGGGCCGCTGACCTTGTTGTCCTCGTCGACATAGCGCGCCTCACCGATCAGCGCGAGGGTGTCGGCGATCTGCCACTCGAACTCGAGGTAGAAGGACTGGTGGTCGACGAAGCGGCGCACCATCGACGGCACGCGCAACCGGTCGACATCGTCCATGTACTGCGACACATCGGTGCTCGTGAAGGCCGCGCCGCCCGGTGGGCCGAGGAACTGCGCGCAGCGCGGCGGCGTCCCCGGAGGACCGGCGACGAGCAGCGTACAGGCGGTGCCCGACCCGAACACGGCGATGTTGCGGTCGGCCTGGTCGGCGCGCTCGGTCCAGTACTGCGCGCCGGTGATGAACTGCAGCGGGCCGTCGAAGTCCGAGGTGAAGCGCAGTTCCTGGCTGAACTGCTCGGTCACGCCGTAGGTCTTGATGGTCTGCTGGATGGCCGTACGGTCCGTCTTGTCGAAGTCGAAGTCGGTGTCGACATCGGCCTTGGTGTAGCCGGTCAGCGACGCGAACGTTCCGAACGAGGCCTGATACTCCTGCACGGCCGAGAGGCGCAACACCTGACGGTCGGTGCCGATGAAGTCCGGGGCGGTGACGCCGTCCGTGGAGCGGGTCCAGTCCGGGTTGTAGGTGACGCGCAGACCGCCTGCGCGGACCATCTGGCCGCGGTAGGACAACACATTCATGTCGTCGTAGGTGCCGAGGTTGCCCGCGTTGGTCTCGAACACCCGTACGATGTTGATCGTGTTCGCGGGCAGCGCGGCGTTGGCGTCGACGAACTGGCAGGACGCGTCCAGCACCGGCCCGGTCGCCACCAGCGCCGTGCCGCCCGCCGGGTTGGCGATCGAGTAGGTGCGGCAGCTCGACGCAGCCGACGGCACGAGGGTCGTGCCGTTGAAGGGCACGAACGCCTGCGCCGGCGGCGTGTAGTGGTCGTCGGCGTACTCGGTCCGGAACTTGAGCGAGTAGGCGTCGGTCGGTTGCCACTTGATGGTGAGCGAGCCGCCCATGCCGTCGCCGCCGCCGACCTTCTGGCCGCGCGTCGACTTGTAGAACCCTTCGTCATCGAACTTGTAGCCGTTGAGGCGCATGCCGAGGGTGTCGCTGAACGGCAGCGACAGCCCGGCCTTCAGTTCGTACTCGTTGTTGTCGGCGTACTCGGCCGACACCTCGCCCGAGACCTCGTCGTCCGGATCCTTGGTGATGTACGAGATGGCGCCGGCGAACGCCGAGCGGCCGTAGAGCGCGCTCTGCGGACCCTTCACGATCTCGATGCGCTCGATGTCGACGAGGCGCGGATTGATGAGCAACGAACCGCCGGCGACACCGATGGCCTCGCTCGACACGTCGATGCCGTCGACCAGCGTGGCGACGTTCGGGCGGCCTCGGGTCGGCGAGAGGCCGCGGATGACGATGCGGGTGTCGTAGGGCGCGATGCCGCGGTCGAACCCGAGCGAGGGGTCACGGTCGATGACGCCCTCGATGTCCTTGATGCCCTCGCGCTGCAGCGCGTCGGAACCGATGGCGGTCACCGCCAGCGGGACATCGATCAGCGTCTCCTCGCGCTTACGCGCCGTGACGACGACTTCGTCGAGTCCGGCTTCGTTGTCGGGTGCCTGCCCGTAAGCCGGCAAAGCCACGGCGAAGACAAGCGGAGCGACCCACAAGGCGTGGAGTCCGTTGGACGGTTTCGGCATTTTTCGACCCCCGTTGGATGACTTGCCGGATCATCCTGTTGCCCTGCGGCAACAAAGACTGCCCGGACCATTGCGGCGTGTTCCCGCCGCTTGTATGTCGGTTTCTACCACTCCCGCGTCAATCTGCGGTGCCGCTCATGCCCCCGATGACCACGATGCGGACAGGGCTGCGCACTCCGGCTGTCAGCGCAACGCGACCACGACCTTGCCGTCAGCACCGATCGGCGACACCTCAAGATCGACGCCGAGCACCTGCGCGTAGCCCAACAGCCTCGGCTTGAGCCAGATCTCGTGCACCTCCTCATCCGTGAGGTCGAACTGGCCGATGCGCCGCGCGATGGTGAGCACGGTGGTGAACGGGAAAGTGAAGCGACGCTTGCCGGGCTCGGCCTCGACATCGAGGCAGAGCTGATAAAGGCTGCTGCTGTCGAAGATGCCTTGCAGGGCGAGCTCCCGGTCCCCGGTCCGCTCGATCTCCGCCCTCACCTGCTGCAGCGCCGGCCGCATCATCGCGATGTCGTGCTCGACATACGCCGCGGTCACGCCCTTGTTCTTGGCGAACTGCAGGGAATTGAGGTGCATCTTCACCAGCGCGTCGTTCATCTCGTGCTGGTAGGGGATGCCGTCCTTCAGGGTGCGGATGGCGAGCGCAACGGCCTTGCCGAGTTCATCCTCACGGCCCTCGAAGCCGGTGACGGGAGCGGCGGTGCGATCGTTCATGTCCCAAGCTCGGTGGCGGCGGATAGGCATTTATACGCCTTGCGCGCACCGCCGCACACGGGCGGGATGGCCGGGCTGTCCGGTCAGCGGACGGCGGAACTGTGCCAGAATGCCGAGGCCGTGTTTTTGGCGTACAAAACCGCGGCAGTCCGGCAGGGAGGTCACCCGCATGTTCATGAATTTCTGGTACCCCGTGGTCCGCGCCGTCGACCTCGGCGCCACCCCGCAGAAGGTGCGCATCCTCGCCCACGACTTCGTCGTGTTCCGCGACGACAAGGGCCAGCCCGCCGTGCTGTCGGACACCTGCATCCACCGCGGCGCCTCGCTCTCGGGCGGCAAGTGCAAGGAGGACGGCTCGGTCCAGTGCCCCTACCACGGCTGGCGCTTCAACCGCGACGGCGTCTGCACCCGCATCCCCTCCATCGGCATGAAGACCAAGCCGCCGCCGCGCGCCCGCGTCGACGCCTACCCGGTGCAGGAGAAGTACGGCATCGTGTTCGCGTTCCTGGGCGACCTGCCCGAGGACCAGCGCCCGCCGATCATGCCCGTGCCCGAGCACGGCACCGACGAGTGGCGCTCGACCCTCGTCACCTTCGATGTGAACTACCACTACGAGCGTTCCATCGAGAACGGCCTCGACCCCGCCCACAACGAGTATGTGCACACCACGCACGGCTACCAGGGCGAGCGCGAGGACACCTACCTGATGATGGAACTGCGCCCGGAGCAGAACAACCCCTGGGGCTACGGCTTCATGGCGACCTTCGATGCGCCGCCGCTCAAGAACCCCATCATGCGCCAGTTCCGCAAGGAAGGCGGCAAGATGGAGGCCGGCTCGGGCACCTACGGCCCGAACCACATGTGGACCTACATCAACTTCACCGCCAAGACCTCGATGCACCAGTACATGTTCGAGGCGCCGATCGACCAGCACCGCACCCGGGTGTTCCTGCTCAACCAGCGCAACATCGGCTTCTTCAAGCAGAGCAAGATCGGCTTCCTCGGCAAGTTCTTCAAGCCGCGCATCAACGCCTGGCTCGACAAGAAGATCAACGAGCGCAACATGTTCATCGCCTCGCAGGACATCGAGGTGATGAACGAGGTGAAGCCCGCGCTCACCCCGCCCTCGCGCGCCAAGGAACTCATGATGCCCGCCGACAAGGTCATCCTGCAGTACCGCGACAAGCTCGACGAGTTCGAGGCCCGCGGCTGGCGCATCGACATGGCCGCCGTGCGCGCCGCACGCGAGAAGGGCGATGTGATCTTCGCGATCCCCTGCCCCGCGCGCCGCGAGACCAACGCCTGGGTGTTGGACGAGGTGCCGCGCGTCACGCCCTCGCCCGCCGCGCCCACGCTGCAGGCCGTCGGCGGCGGCTGAGGCCGCCCCGCGAGGCGTGACCACCCCCGCGCCGCCCGGCCTCGCCGGGCTCGTGCTCGCGGCCGGCGCCTCGCGCCGCTTCGGCTCGCCGAAGCAGCTCGCCCTCATCGACGGCGTGCCCATGCTGCAGCGGGTGCTCGAGACCGCGCAGGCGGCGCTGCCGCCGGAGGAGTCCGGCGGGGAACCCCGCTCCCGCATCACCGTGGTGCTCGGCGCGCATGCCGAGGCCGTGCGCGAGGGCGTGATCGAGCGCTTGGCGCCGCCCCGACCCCGAGTGGTGGTCTGCCCCGACTGGGAGCAAGGCATGGCGCATTCGCTCAGTCGCGGGCTGGCGGAGTTGCAGGCGTCGATCCCCGGGCCCGATGCGCCGACCGCCGCACTGGTAATGCTCGGGGACACGCCCTACATCACCGCCGATGATCTGCGGCGATTGATCGAAGCCTGGGGCGCCTCGCCCGAGACGCCGGCCGCCGCGGCATACGCTGGCACCATCGGCGCGCCCTGCATCCTGCCGCGGGCGGTGTGGCAAGAAGTGATGACGCTGGAGGGCGATCGGGGGGCGGGGGCGTGGTTTAGAGCCCGTCATCTCAAGGGGGTCGCCGCCACGACCGTCTCGATGGTCAACGCTGCGTGCGACATCGACATGCCCACCTGATCCGCCCGATCAACACATCCAACCGGAAAGGGACCTCGCAGCATCAGCGGTCCATGATGTCTCCCTCGTCGAGGCCATCGCGACCGCCAGAGCCACCTCCACCGGGATCCGGCGGCTGCGGGATCGCCGGGAGGTCACCCAACTCGGACGGGGGCAACTCCGGCAGTGCACCCGCACCACGGATCGGACCACTCCGCCGCAGCACCAAAGCCCAGGCCTCGAGCGGCATGCGCTCGCGCGCTAGGCAGACCTGATCGAACGGCGAGTCGGCACCCAAGCGTTGCAGCATCGCGATGGCCTCGCGCACCAGCGGCATATGCATCTCGCGGCAATAGCGGACGCGCAGCCGATGGACCCGCGCGTGCGGGTCGAGCGCCTCCAACTCCACCTCGGTGAGATCGGGTCGGAAGGTCTCAGCGTAGGCGCGGGCGAGACCTTCCAGACCGACGGTGGCCGACCACCGATCCGCAGCGGCCGTATCCGGCCGCCCGCCGAAGGGGAGACTCGCATCGAGCGGCGCGAACAACGGCAGCATGCCGAGACCGAGTGAACGACGCAGCGCGAAGTCCGAACCACCGGCCACGGACGCTTGACGCGCCGCCTCGCTGACGGCGTGCTGAAGCACATGACGCGCTGTGGCGAGCTGCGCGATCTCGACCACCGCGAAACACAACGGGATGACCACCAGCACCGCGGCGATCAGGAACTCGACGGCCGTCGCACCGCGGCTGCGCTCGAGCGCGCGCAACCGCACGCCCCTTCTCAGACCGAGACCCGCAGCGAAACCGGCCCGCATCTCCCAGGTGCAGCAGGCGGAGCGGTCGGTCGCGATGCGCCAAGGGTCGAGTGTGCTCCTGACGGAAGTCACCCGGCCGTCCGCATCGCTGAACACGACATCGATCGGCACACGCATGCCGAAGGTATGCACGGCCGCGCAACGCGGGATCTGAAGGACATCGAACGCGGGCCAACTATCGCCCGGCCAGAGTCCACGCGCCCGCGACCACCAACGCGATGCCACGCCGACGCTGATGCCCTGCGGCCGACCATCGATATCCAGCAGGCACACGCGCTCCATGGACTCAGCCTCCCCCGAGGAAGCGCATCATCAGCGGGAATGCGAGGATCGCGAAGGTGCAAGGGAATATGCACAGCACCAACGGCGCGAGCATCTTCACCGGCGCCTCGAGCGCGAGCCTCTCGGCGCGCGCGAACCGCTCCTCGATGCGTTGGTCGGCCTGCGCGCGCAGCACCATCGCCAGACTGCCGCCGCTCGATTCGGCCTGCACCAACGCAGCGACGAGCGGCCGCACGGCTGCCACATCGAGCCGGTCTGCGAGCGCCGCCAAAGACTCCGCACGGCTGCGGCCTGCACGCAGGTCGCCCTGCACCCGCAGGAAAGCGCGCCGCAGAGGGCTGTCGGGCGCACGCTCCGTGGCGACCTTGAGCGCGACGCCGAGCGCCCCGCCCGCCTCCAATGCGAGCGTTACCATGTCGAGGTAGATCGGCAGGTCGCGCATCACTTCGTTCCGACGACGGGTCACGCGGTCCCTGAGCCACGCGCTGGGCATGACCATGCCGACCACCGCCACGGCGAGCGGCACGATGGCATCGCCGAGCATGACCGCGACGGCCGCGGCGGGCACCGACGCCGACACCACGAGCAGCGCCAACCATTGCTGCGGCAGCACCGCCTCTTCGAGTCCAGCACGGCGAAGTCTTCGCTGCACCTGTTCGCGCAAGCGCAAAGGCAGATGTGGCGCGATCCGGTCGGCGAGCGGCACCGCGATGGGCATCAGCACACGCAGCGCGCGCGGCAAGGCGTCCGCGCGGCGCGCCGCACTGCGCCCAGCGGCGACGCGGGCCAGCCAGCGCTGCGACGCCCGACCGGCCACCCACACGGCGATCGCTGTCGCGATCGCGGCCGCGGCGGCGATGAACGGCGTCGCCTCCACGGTCAGACCTCGATCCGCACGATCTTGCGCAGCAGAACGAACCCGCCCAGTTCGAGCAGCAGCACGCCTGCCAGCGTCAACCAACCGAGCGGTTCCGTGAAGAGCTTGCTCATGTGCTCCGGCTCGAGCGTCCACAGCACGGCGCCGAGAACGAGCGGCAGCGCGCCCATCACGATGCCTTGCAGCCGTCCCTGCGAGGTCAAGGCGCGGATCCGGTCCTCCATCGCCAGACGGCGCCGCATCGATGCGCCCAGCCTCTCGAGCGCGCCCGCGAGGCCACCGCCCAGATCGCGGGCGATCCCCAGCACCGCCACCAGCATGTGCAGGTCGCGCAGTCCGCTGCGCGCCGCCACGGCGGCGAGCGCCTCGTCCAGCGCCACGCCCAAGCGATGCTCGCGCAGCACCAGCGCGAATTCCTGGGCGGCGGGCGGAGGCTGGTGCGCAGCGACGCGCGCGATCGCCTGCCCGAGCCCCATCCCGGAGCGCAGGCTGCCGGCGATCGAATCGGCGACATCCGGCAACTGCCGCTCGAAGGCGGACAACCGTCGGCGACGGAACCAACGATGCAGCGCCGAGGGGGCGACCGCCGAGACGATCACCGCGACGAGCACACCGACCGGACCGAACAGCAGAGCGCTGCAGGCCGCCACGGCGAGCGCGCCTAGCAGGTTCCAGCGCAGGAAGGTGCCCGTATCGACGAACAGGAACAGCTCCTCGAACTGCACCCGGCTGAGATGGGTGAGCCTGTCGCGCTGCCAGCCGACGGTCGTCGTGAGTACGCGCAGCAGCAGCCACGCGACCAGCCCCACGCAGGCGGCGACGGCCATCGACGCGAACACCGACGATCCGCCGCTCATGCCGCACCCGCGGCGCCGAGCGCGCCGCGAAGCTCCCGGAACAGCCGCAGGTCGGGCCTGCCCACCGAAGCGTCCAGACCCTCGATGAACTGCGGCACATGACCGGTCGCGTGGAAGCCGCGCCCGACGGTATGGCGGAAGATGTCCTGGGTCTGCACCACGCCGGCCGTGACGCCGGTCACTTCCGTTATGTGGGTGATGCGGCGGGTGCCGCAGGCGAAACGGGCCTGGTGCACGACCACATGCACCGACGAGGCGATCTGCTCGCGGATCGCGGCGATCGGCAGCTCCACGCCCGACATCAGCACCATCACCTCGAGCCGCGACAGAAGCTCGCGCGGACTGTTGGCGTGGACGGTGCTGAGCGATCCATCGTGGCCGGTGTTCATGGCCTGCAGCATGTCGAGCGTCTCGCCGCCGCGGCACTCCCCGATCACCAAACGGTCCGGTCGCATGCGCAGCGCGTTGCGCACGAGGTCGCGCACGGTCACCTCGCCGCGCCCCTCGATGTTCCGCGGCCGCGTCTCGAGCGCCACCAGATTGGGATGGTCGAACGCGAGCTCGGCCGAGTCCTCGATGGTGACCACGCGCTCATGGCGCGGGATGAGTCCGGAGAGCACATTGAGCAGCGTGGTCTTGCCGGAACCCGTCCCGCCGGACACCAGCATGTTTCGGCGCAGCAGCACGCAGGATCGCAGGAACTCGATCATCGGCTCATCGAGCGTACCGCGCTCCAGCAGCTGCACCGCACCGAAACGTTGACGACCGAAGCGCCGTATGGTCAGCGCCGTGCCGCGCAACGCGAGCGGCGGGACCACGATGTTGACCCGCGAGCCGTCGGGCAGGCGCGCATCGACCATCGGCGAGGCCTCGTCCACCCGCCGCCCGATCGGCGTGACGATGCGCTCGACGATGCCACGCAGCGCAGCCTCGCTGCTGAAGCGCGCGTCGGTAGGCTGCAACCGACCACCGGACTCGATGAAGATCCGCTCCGGCCCGTTGACCATTATCTCGCGCACCTCATCGTCGGCGAGCAGCGCCTCGAGCGGACCCAGCCCCAGCGCCTCGTCGAGCACGAACCGATGCAACTGCGCCGCATCGAGGCCTGCGCGCCCGCCCTCCTCCATCGCCGTCGGCCACAGCAGCTCGGTCGCCAGCGCACGCAGCGCACCGTCATCCATCGCCGCCACGTCGCGCCGTCGCAGGTCGAGCTGCCGCAGCAGCTGTCGATGCACGCGGTGCGCCGCCTCCATGAACACGCCGGGCAGCGGTCCCGCGACCCGCGGCGGCGACCGAGGCCGCCAGTCCGCTGCAGGCAGCGGTTCGTCCTGCGACGGCTTCATCAGGTGCACCGTGAACTCGATGTCACCCACGCGCAGCACATCGTCCTCGCCGAGCCCGACGGCCACCACCACGCGCTCCCCGTTGACGCGCGTGCCGGTGGAACCGCCGAGATCGGCGAGGCGATACGAACCATCAGGTGCCATCTCGATGCGAAGGTGGTGCGCGGCGACACCGGCGCCGCGCAGACGGATCGCGCAGTCGGGCGCCTGCCCGGCGAAGTGGACGCCGACCGGCAGTTCCTCGCGACGCGGCGCCGGGCTCATCGCCGCACCTCTGCACCGCTGTCGGTCGCCACGATGTCCCGCGCCCGGTCCAGCAGCCGTCGTCCAAGCTCAGTGCCTGCGCCATCAGGCGCGTCGGCGCCCGCCACCGGCATGGGCTGCGCGATCCGCGGCGTGAGGAAGATCACCACCTCGGTGTCCTCGGTCCGGCGGCCGCGGACGCCGAAGAGACGCCCGGCCACGGGCACGCGCGCAAGACCCGGGATCCCCGTGTCGTCGAGACTGCGGAGGCGGCTCGCGAGGCCGGCGATGACCAGGGTTTCGCCCGCGCGCAGATTGACGTCGGTCACCGAGCGGCGCTTGAGCAGACCTGGGATGCCGGCGACGCGCTGCGCGGGATCGATCTGGCTCAGCTCGGTCTCGATGCGCGCCGAGATGGCTCCGCCCGCGTCGGCGACCGGCTTCACATCGAGGATCACGCCGTACTCGCGGTACTCGACATCCGTGGCGCCGACACCGTTGACCACCGGCACAGGGATCTCGCCCCCCGCGACGAACCGCGCGGCGCCGCCACTGCGGCAGCTGAGGCGCGGTTCGGCGACCAAAGTCGCTTCGCCTGCCTGCTCGAGCATGCGCAGCCTCGAATCGAGCACGCTCGACAGGCCGAGGTATCCGCGCCATCCGGTCTTGCCCGGCAGCGGATCGAAGGCGTCCGCGGGGATCCGGCTCTCGGACGGCAGCACCCGGAACCGGTCGTTGACCAGGAAATCGGCGATGACGCCGGCGCTCGGACCATCGACCTCGTCGCGCCACCGGATGCCGAGCTCGCGCAGACCGCCGCGCCGGAACTCCACGATCCGCACATCGACATGGACCATCACCTCCCAGCCGGGCTTCGCGACGAAGTCGAGCACAGCCCCGGGATAGAGCGCGGCCACCGCGGCGGCGCGTTCGCGCGCACGGGCGTCCGCGGCGTCGCCCTCGAGCACGATGCGGTCGCCGCGCAACCGTGCCTGCAGGCCCTGCACGCCCTGGATCAGACCCTCGACCGTCGAGAGCGTCGCCTCGAGATCGTTGGCCGCGACCTGCACGGCGATGCGATGCATCCCGCCGCCGCGCATCCACAGCTGCACAACGGTGCTGCCGGGTGCGTGGCCGATCAACACCAGCTGCGTACCGCCGACCGGCGACACGGAGACGACCTTGCCGTTGCCCACGGCGACGCGTTCGGTGCGTGCGTCGAGCACCCGGCTGTCGCCGACGAACAGCCGCAGCTCCCTGGGCAAGGCGGACATCGGACGCTCCGGCGCGACCGCGGCCGTCGCCGGCGCCGCTGACACGGCAGGGGCCGCACCATCTGCGATGTCGGGCACATGACCCGCGGCCAGCAGCACCATCGACCACGGCGACACAGTCTTTCTCTGCTTCATCCGCATGACATCCTCCGGTTCAGTCTTTGGTGTAGCGGTGCAGGGAGCGCGACGGCGCATCGGCGCCGCCGACGAGAAGTTCGAGGCTCCCCTCGACCGCGCGCACGGACGGTCGTCGCACGACGGGGACGACCGGGGCGGCGAGCGTCGCGGCGCTGCAGGCTGTGCGGCCCGGCGTGGCCACGGTCGCGCTCGGCGCGCCGTCGCCCTCGGGGCGCAGCAACGGCACGAGCTCGCCGATCCGCAGTCCGACGGCCAAGAGCTGCGCCTGCTCGGGCGTCACATCGAGCGTGATGGTCGAGTACTCAGGCGACGCGTCGGGATCGCCGAACCCTGCGGCGAGGGCGCTGGCCGTGCCGGGCAGCGGTCGCTGCGTGCGCCCGGTCGCGAGCACGGTGACCGCTTCCAACAGCGGCCGTACGATGACGCAGCGCCCGGTCTCCTCCGCGCGCTCCTCGGCGAGCATGAGATCGATGCGGTCGCCCGGGCGCACCAGGCCCGCCTGCGAGCTGACCTCGTCCACCGGCACGGTGACGGCGCGCGTGCCGCGCTGCAGCCGCGCGGCGAGAGTCGGTCCCTCGCGACCCGCGAGATGCGACTCGACCAGCGCATCGCCGCGTCGCAGCGCGAACACGAGCTGCTGGCCTACCGCACGCGCTGCTGCGTCCACCGACAGCGCACCGCCGGGAACGAACGCCGACGGCATCTCGCGACGCGCGAGGTCCGACTCGCGCAGCACCCGTCCCGACGGCAGGTCGCGGGCGGCCACCAAGACCTTGACCGGCGTGTACCGCTCCTCCCAGCGGCGCTCCACCGCTGCTGCGCGCTCAGCGAGGTGGCGCTGCGAGCCGACGAACGCGGCGAGGCCGCAGAGGACCGCCACCGGCACCAGCCACCACGCCGCGAGGGATCCGATGATCTTGCTCCACATCTCTTGCATCTCCTCCCGAGGATCAGACGACCGCTAGCCAAGCGGGCACCGCGACCGCAGCCTCGATCACCGCGCCCAACAACCACTCCGCCGGTGACAGCCCGTCCAGCCACGGCAGGCAGAGCGCGGCGACCAGCGAGGCCGCGATCACCACGAACTCCACGCTCGCCTGCCCCGTTCTCCCGCGGCGATCAATGCGCATCGCCCGAGACCTGCAGAACGATGCGTGCGCCGTCGAGGCCCGGGCTGAAGGCGGCATCGATGCGTTCCTGTCCGCGGTCCGCCCACAACAGCCAGGCGCGCGACCCCGTGCCCGCCGGGTCGGCGCTGCGCAGGCTCCAGCCAGCCGCGGTCAGCGCCCATCGCCACTGCGACAGCGCCACCCGCGGGTCCTTGTCGGACTCGAGCGTGAAGGTGCGCGGCGCAGCGCGGCCGTCACCGTGCTCGACGACCTGCAGGATGCGTTGGCCGGCGGGCAGACGGACCGGCAACCGCGCGGGCCGGCGCGTCGCGGCTCCGAGGTCGTTCACCGCGATCAGCACCTTCGTGCTCCCGGGTCCGGTCGCGCGCAGCGTCACCGTCTCGTGCAGACGGCCACGCTGGCGTCCGAAGACCGTATGTCCCCCCGACAGGTCGGACCGCGACATGAGCGGGTGCTTCGGTCCGTGCGCCGCCTCCTGCCATCGCGTCGCCACCGCCGTCACCAAGGAGGGCTGCGCGACGGCGGACTCGCCGGACCGCAGTTCAAGCGACACGCCGTTCACGCGCACCCGGGCGACCCGCCACTCGACGGCGAACGAAAGCGGTGCAGGCATCCAGCCCATGGCCGTCAGCGCCACGACGAGCAGCGCGCGTTCCCGTTCGGGTCTCAGCATGGCTGCGACCTGAGGTCGGGCGCGCGGACAGGTCCACGCAACCGGTCCTCCGGAACGATGTCGGGGTCGATCCGACCGAGACAGAGGCGCTCCATCGCCGGCTCCAATAGGCGCATCGGCGTCGCCAGCGTCGTCAGCGGGCCTCGCCATGCGGCGATACGTCCCGTGGTCGACAAGGACGCGGTACGCCGCCAGACCTCCGCCGCACCGTCGGCATCCCAGTCATCGACCATCAGCGGCAGGCCGACAGACACGCGCGCGCGCTCGGTGTCCGGCATGATCGCCTCGTAGATCAGCGGCGCCTCGGCTGAGACATGGGCGGAGATCGCCCGCGAGCGCGCAAGCTCCAGTTCCCCGGTACCGACCACCTGCGCCGGAACGATGATCGCGAGCGCGAGGTCCTCCGCGAGTTCCGCCGACGGCGACTGCCGCGCCGCACCCGTAGCGATCGACGCGTCAGCCACCACATCGGCGAAGAACAGGTGGCGGATGCGCTCGGAAGTCAGAGGTCCGGTCGCAGCATCGAGACCATGATGAGCGGCGAGCGCCGCTGCACGGGCCGCAGCGAGCGCCGCCTGCTCCGAGGACTGAAGCGCCGACAACTGCACGACCACGAGCAGCAACGGCGTAAGCACGAGGGTCGCCGCCAGCGACTCCACCATGGCCTGCCCCCGCATCCTCATCGCGGCACCGCTGCGAGCCAGATCGGCGCACCGTCGAGCGCGGCGGCGGCCGTGCGCTCGGTCGACCTCGCATCGACCAAGCTCGATCGCCAATACGGCGAGTAGAGGCTCGGCGACTCGACCGCGCCGTCGCGACGACGCTCGGGCCGCTCGAACACGGTGGTAGCGACTGCGTCGGCGTAGAGATCACCTGAGCCGCCGGATCCCCCGAGCGCCACCTCTTCGCCGGAGAGCCGCGTCACGCGGTCGAAGCCGAGCAGCGCTGCAGCGCCGCGACGCGCGGACGCCGGGAGGCGCAGGCGTACGACGATACGCGGCGGGTCGAATGTCGCACGCTGCGCGACCGAGAGGTCGTACATCGACGGCAGACCGAGCCATGCCCTCTGACGCTGGATGCTGCTCTCTGCGATCCGCGAGGCGCGCGGATTCCTGCGCCACGCGCCGCCGTGCTCGCCGCGCCGTGCGCTGCCCACCCCGTCGTCGGCACCGCCCCAGGCGAGCGGTACGCGCTCGCGCAATGAGCCGAAGATCACATAGCGCGGTTGATGCAACGACAGCGTGTCGATGCCACGCCAGGTCTCGAAGTCGAGGAGCTCCGTGCCGGCGCGCTTCTCGAAGCGGAGCAGACGGCTGCCGAGCAAGGGGCTCAGCGTGAAATTGCGCTGCGCGGTGAACCCGTCCAGCGAACGGTATACGACATCCTGCTGCCGCCAACGCCACGACCCGCCGTAGAACGATGTGAAGCGGCCCCAGTCGGCAGCCCAGGCGACCAGCATGGCCTCGCCGCCGGCGGATACAACGAACCGGGGGTCGACCGCGGCGACCGTCTCATGGACGACCTGAGGGACCACCCACACGGTCGCGGCATGCATGACCCGCGCCGCTGTCGCGAGGTCCCGCTCGACGGCGCCGGTGGTCGCCTCCAATGTCACGAGGGACGGCTGCAACGCGCGGTCGAACGCCGTCCACCACCGCTGCAGGGCACTGGTCGCCGCGTTCAAGTACGGCACATACGCCGTGATGGCGGCAGCGCCGGGCAGCATGCGTTCCATGTAGGCGGACCAGGAACGCAGGCTGACCGACTGGGCGATCACCGCCTCGTTGGCGATGATCGCCCGGTTCGTGGGCGTTACGACGTTGAGCGTGCGCGCCTGCCACCCCGCAGCGCACACCGCGGCCGCCTACGCCGCAGCCCGCAGCCGCTG
>DAIMYL010000005.1:0-34311 GCA_036734505.1 Steroidobacteraceae bacterium
CCGGAGGACTGCTGATGGGCGCCGTCGCCAACATGGCGCCCGGCGACTACAAGGCGATCATCGCGCATGTGCCCTTCGTCGATGTGGTGACCACCATGCTCGACGAGAGCATCCCGCTCACCACCAACGAGTTCGACGAGTGGGGCAACCCGGCGGCGGACCGCGCCACCTACGACCATCTGCTCTCGTACTCGCCCTACGACCAGGTGTCGGAACAGGCCTATCCCGCGATGCTGGTGACGGGCGGCCTGTGGGACAGCCAGGTGCAGTACTGGGAACCGGCCAAGTGGGTGGCGCGCCTGCGCACCCTGAAGACGGACTCCAACCCGCTGCTCATGCGCATGAACATGGAAGCGGGGCACGGCGGCAAGTCGGGGCGTTTCCAGCGCTACCGCGAGATGGCCGAGGAGTACGCGTTCGTGCTGTGGCAGGCCGGCATCGAGCATTGAGCGGAGCGCCGCCGTGACGGACCCGGCCATGGACGACGCCGACACGCTGCCGCTCGGTGTGTTCCACGAGGTCAGCATCAGCGTGCAGGACCTCGCGGCCTCGACCGCGTTCTACGAGGGCCTCGGCTGGCGCCGCATGCCGGTGCGGGCCGTGTGGCCGCACCCCTACGCGGCGCTCACCGACGGCGCGGTCACGCTCGGCCTGCACCGGTACCGGTTCCCCTCGCCCTCCGTCACCTGCGTCCACCCCGACATCGCCGACGCGCTCACCGCGCACCGGCATGCCGGCATGGTGATCGCCTTCGCCAAGACCGGCCCCGGCGTCTTCAATGAATTCGGCTTCCGCGACCCGCACGGCCACATGGTCACGCTGCTCGAGGCGCCGACCCACGACGGTCCGCCGCCCGGCGGCGCGGATGACGCACCCCCGGCCGGGCTACCGGGCGGCTCGTTCCTGAGCCTGCCGGCCGCCGACATCGACCTCGGGCTGCGGTTCTGGCGACTCCTCGGCGCCCGCGAGGCCGCGCCGGGGACGGCGCCGGTCCACCGGCCCTGCCGGCGCTTCGAGGCCGGCGGCCTGCCGATGGCGCTGCACGACCCCGCCCTCCTCGACCGCCCGGCGATCGTCTGCCCCCGGATCGACCGGCGGCAGGACGCCCCCGAAGGCACCCCGGTCCTGCCGTAACGCTCGCCCGCGGCTGGCCGCGCTACACTCCTTGCCCCCTGAGCCGCATGGAGGGCGCATCCCGCCCCTATGGAGATCCTGTTCCTGATCGGTCTGATCCTGTTGAACGGCCTGTTCGCCATGGCGGAGATCGCCATCCTGACGGCGCGACGCGTGAGGCTCGAGGCCCGCGCCGAACAGGGCGACGCCGGCGCCGCCGAGGCGCTCAAGCTCGCCGCCGACCCCACCCGCTTCCTCTCCACCGTGCAGGTCGGCATCACCGTCATCGGCGTGCTGAGCGGCATCGTCGGCGAGGCCACGCTCGCCGCGCCCTTCGAGACCTTCCTCGTCAAGCTCGGGATGGACGCACAGGCCGCCGACATCGTGTCCACCGCGCTGGTCGTGGTGACCATCACCTATTTCGCGATCGTGGTGGGCGAACTCATCCCGAAGCGCATCGCGCAGACCCATCCCGAGACGATGGCGCGGCTCATCTCGCGTCCCATCGCGTGGCTGTCGGTCGCGACCCGGCCCTTCGTGCACCTGCTGTCGCGCTCCACCGACCTGCTGCTGCGCGCGCTGTCGATCCCGGAGAAGCGCGCGCCGGAGGTCACCGAGGAGGAGATCTATGCCGTGCTCAAGGAGGGCGCGGCGTCCGGCGTGCTCGAGACCGAAGAGCGCACGATGATGCAGAACCTGTTCCGGCTCGACGAGCGCGAGCTGGTGTCGCTGATGGTGCCGCTGCCGGATGTCGTGCACCTCGACCTCGAAGAACCGCTCGCCGCCAACCTGAGGACGGTGCGCGGCGCCGGCCACTCGAGCTATCCGGTCATCAAGGGCGACTGGGACCATGTCGTGGGCGTGCTGCGCACCAAGGCCCTCGTCCATCACCTTGCGGAGGGCGGCGAAGGCGCGCTCGAGGAGCTGCTCGAGGAAGCGTTGTTCGTGCCCGAGTCGAGCTCCGCGCTCGACCTGCTGCTGCAGCTGCAGAAGTCCGCTTCGAAGATGGCGCTGGTGGTGGACGAATACGGCGCCGTGCTCGGCATGGTGACCATGCAGGACCTGCTGGAAGCGATCACCGGCGGCTTCACGACCGGCGGCCAGAAGAAGGAATGGGCGGTGCGCCGCGAGGACGGCAGTTGGCTGCTCGAAGGCTCGACGCCGGTGCCGGAACTGAAGGACCTGCTCGACATCCGCACCCTTCCCGAGGAGGAGCGCGGCCGTTACGCGACGCTCAGCGGCATGTTCCTGCTGTTGCGCGGCTCGGTGCCGCGCGAAGGCGACAGCGTCGAGTGGGCCGGCTGGAGGTTCGAGGTGGTGGACATGGACGGCAACGCGATCGACAAGCTGCTCGCGACCCGGCGCTGACCGCCGCGGCCGCTGGCGCCGCGGCGCCGGCTCACAGGCGGCGCGCCACCCCTGCCACCAACCGCGCGAGCGCCTGCGGCGACTGCAGCAGGAACAACGACGGCTCGACCAGCTCGAGCTCCATCACCACCGGCACGCCGTCCGCGCCGGGCGCGACATCGACCCGCGCATAGAGCAGCTCCTCGCCGAAGCCGGCGAGCGCAGCGGTCCCGGTCGCGAGTTCCGCCGCCGAGATGGGCAGCGCATCCGACACCACCTCGACGCCGCCCGCGAACCGCGGCGTCTTGCGCACGGCGTGCGTGAACATGCCGTCGATCCACACCAGCGCGCGCTCGCCATGGTCCTCGACCGAGGGCAGATAGGGCTGCACCAGCACATCGCGCTCCGCGACCAGCCGCGCGCACAAGCCATCCGCCTCGGGCGTGCCGGCCTGCAGGCGATGCGTCTCGAAGGACGCAGCGCCGACCTCGGGCTTGACCACCACATCGTGCCAACCGCGCTCCGCCGCCACCGCCGACAGCGTCCGCGCGTCGCCGCGCCGCAGCAGCACCGTCGGCGTCACCGGTACGCCGCGCGCCTCGAGTTCGAGGAGATACCGCTTGCGCAGGCTCCAGCGCAGCACCTCGGGCGGATTCCAGAGCGGGGCCGCGGCGGCCGCGCGGTCGATCCACGCATCGAAATCCTCGAGCGCATGGATGTAGTCCCAGGTCGAGCGCACGAGCGTCGGGATGGGGGAGCGCCAGGCATCGGGATGCTGCCACGCCACCATCTCCGCCGCGATGCCTGCACCGCGGAAGGCCTCGAGCAGCAGGTCCTCGTCCGGATCGACCTCCGGCAGCGGACGGCAGGTCGCGATGCGCAGCCGACGCGCCGCGTTCATGCCACGCTCCGGGCGGCGCTCGTGCGCCGCAGCAACAGCAGGCCGAACAGCATGATGCCGGCGTTCACCGCTGCGATCAGGAAGAACGGCGCGCCCTTGCCGACGAGGTCGAACAAGGTGCCGCCGAAGATGTTGGTGAAGAGGATGCCCGCCGACGCGCAGATCCCGGCGAGGCCGAACACCGCGCCGCGCACCGCGGGCGGCGCCTCCTGCCCGAGCACGGTCTGGCTGGCGAGGATGGCGCAGACCTGTCCCGCGCCGAGCAGCGCGGCGACCGGCAGGATCCAGGCGCTCTGCGGGTCGCCGACGAAGCCGCCCGCGAAGTAGCCGAGGCCCGCGACCGCCATCGCGATCACGCCGACGGTGATGCGGTCGAGGCGGTCGAGCAGCAGACCGAAGGCGATGGCCACCAGCAGCGCCGCCGCCTGCGCCGTCACATACGGGATGCGTGCCGCCGAGGCGGCCTCGGTCACCGACAGCCCGCGCTCGATGGCCGACTGCTGCAGACGCAGCGTGAAGAAGGTGCCGATGACGATGCGGTCGGCGAAGGACACGAACTGCAGCATGAACGCGAACCAGATGCGCGGGTTGCGGCGCGCCGCGGCGACGCCCTCGCGCAGCAGCGACGCGAGCGGCCGCCGCGCCTCGCGCTCGGCGGGCACACCGTCGCGCAGCCCGATCCGGCAGGCCACCGCGGTCAGCACGCACAGCGCCGCCGCGATGCCGAGCGTGAGACGGCCCGCCATCACGGCGTCCCAGCCGCTCTCGGCGAGCCGCTGCGGCAGACGGCCGAGCAGCAGCACCGCGAGCATCGCACCCAGCCCCTGGCAGAACCCGGTGATGCCGGTGAAGAGCCCGCGCGAGGCCTCGCGCGGCGTGTCGGCGAGCACCGCGGCGAGCATGCAGCCGACGGCGGCCACGCCGACCGAGAAGAACAGCGCGCAGGCCAGGAGCTGCGGGAAGGTCCGCGCCAGCGGATAGAGGAAGAAGCCCGCCGCCAACCAAAGAAAACCGAGCGCGTAGACCGGACGCCTGCCGATGCGGTCGGACAGCGCGCCGATCGGTGCGACCAGCAGCAGCGCGACGATCTCGTTGGCGGTGTTGAGGACCGCGAGCGCGCGGCCCTGCTCGCCTTCGGGGATCGCGAGGTTGGCGTTGAGCAGGAACGGCTGGATGAAGCTGACGAACGCCAGCATGCCGATCGTCACGAAGGCCGCGAAGAGATAGGTCAGCGCGTTGCCGGCCCCGTAGCCGGGCGCGAGCGCGACGCCGAAGAGACGCGCGCCGCCGGACGGCTCAGCCGCCATCCGCCCGGGCTCCGAGACGGCTCACCAGCACGATGGCGAGCGCAGACAGCAGGAAGCCGGGCAGCAGCTCGTACAGCGCGAACACGCCGCCGAGGTGCGCGAACTGCTTCCACACGATCACCGTCACGCCGCCGACCACGATGCCGGCGAGCGCGCCGGCCCGCGTCATCCGCGGCCAATAGAGCGACAGGATGATCGCCGGACCGAACGCCGCGCCGAAGCCCGCCCAAGCCCAAGCGACGAGCCCCAGCACCGTGCTGTCGGGGTTCAGGGCCATGACGAAAGCGAGCAGCGCGATGCCGAGCACCGCGAGCCGGCCCGCCCACAGCAGCTCCGCGCGGCCCGCGTCGCGCCGGAACAGGCCGCCGTAGAAGTCCTGCGCGAACGCCGACGATGCCACCAGCAGCTGCGCCGACGCGGTGCTCATGATCGCGGCCATCACACCGGCGAGGCAGAGCCCGGCGAGGGCCGGATGCAGGAAGGTGGTGGACATGACGATGAAGACCTTCTCGGTGTCGGTGCCGGTGAGCGGTTGCGGCAGCACGAGGCGGCCCGTGAGACCGACCACCACCGCCGCCGCCAGCACCACGATCACCCAACCCATGGCCACCCGCCGCGCCACGGCGATGTGGGCCACCGACTTCGCGGCCATGAAGCGCGCGAGGATGTGCGGTTGCCCGGCGTAACCGAGACCCCAGGCGACCAGGGAAAGGATGCCGACGAGTCCCAGCGTCTGGCCGCCGTCGGCGGCGAAGGGGTCGAGCAGCGAGGCGTCGAGCGCCTCGAGCCGCGACAGCGTCTCGCCCGGGCCACCGGCGAGCACGAGCCCGAGCACGGCGACCATCACCAGCGCCACGAACATCAGCGAACCCTGCAGAACATCCGACCAGGAGACGGCGAGGAAGCCGCCGAGGAAGGTGTAGGCGAGCATCACCGCCGTGCCCCAGAACATCGCCTCGACATAGGGCAGACCGAACAGCGCCTCGAACAGGCGGCCCGCCGCGACGAACCCGGAGCTGGTGTAGAAGACGAAGAAGACCAGGATGAAGGTCGCCGACAGGCTGCGCAGCAACCGGGTCCGGTCCTCGAACCGCCGCTCGAGATAGTCGGGCAGGGTCAGCGCATCGCCCAGTCTTTGGGTCGCCTCGCGCAGCGGCGCCGCCACATAGCGCCAGTTGAGCCAGGTGCCGACCGCGAGGCCGAGCAGCAGCCAGACCGAGTCGAACCCGGACGCGTAGGCGAGGCCCGGCAGCCCCATCAGCAGCCAGCCGCTCATGTCGGTGGCCTGGGCGCTGAGCGCCGTCACCCAGCTGCCGAGGCTGCGCCCGCCGAGGATGAAGTCCCCCAAGGTCCGCGTGCGGCGCCAGGCCAACACCCCGAGCCCGAGGCAGATGCCCATGTAGAGCACCATGGTCACGACGGTGACGGTAGAATGTTGCATCTGGGATCCCCCGGTCCTCCCCGAAGGTTCAGTGTAACCGAAGGGACCTTGCGGGATTTCCGACCATCGGATGGTCCCCACTCGCCTAGGATGCGCGCCCCATGCAAGACCTGCTGCTGATCCCCTTCGCCGACTATTGGTGGGCCTACATCGGCTTCATCGTCGCCTTGCTGACGGTCCTCGCCTTCGACCTCGGGGTCTTCAGCAAACCGGGCACGGCGCCGACGCTGCGCGAGGCGATCATCCGCAGCGTCGTGTTCATCGGTCTCGCGTTGGCCTTCAACTGGGGGCTCTACCAGTACCTGCTGCATGCCCTGCCGCAACGCGCCGACCTCGTGGGGCTCGACCACGCGCAGCTCGCCAAGGACACCGCGCTCGAGTTCCTCGCGGGCTATGTCGTCGAGTACGCGCTCGCCATCGACAATGTGTTCGTGTTCGTGGCGGTGTTCTCGTACTTCGCGGTGCCGGTGCAGTACCAGCAGAAGGTGCTGTTCTACGGCATCTTGGGCGCCATCGTCTTCCGCGCGCTCTTCATCTCGCTCGGTTCGGTGCTGATGCAGTACGAGTGGATCGTGATGATCTTCGGCGCGTTCCTGATCCTCACCGGCCTCAAGATCCTGTTCCTGCCCGAGAAGCCGATCGACCCCTCCCGCAACCCGATCATCCTCGGCGTCAAGAAGCTGTTCCCGGTCACGCCGCAGTTCCACGGCGACAAGTTCTGGGTCGAGATCGACGGCAAGACCTGGGTGACGCCGCTGTTCGTCGCCCTCGCCTTCATCGAGTTCAGCGACATCATCTTCGCCATCGACTCGGTGCCGGCGATCTTCGCGCTCACCAACGAGCCGTTCATCGTCTTCACCTCGAACATCTTCGCGATCATCGGCCTGCGCTCGCTGTTCTTCGTGCTGCAGAGCATGGTCAAGGCCTTCATCTTCCTGAAGTACGGCCTCGGCGTGATCCTCCTGTTCGTCGGCCTGAAGATGGTGTGGCTCAACCAGGCGTTCGGCGGCAAGTTCCCGATCAGCATGTCGCTGAGCATCATCGGCGCGATCCTCGCCGTGTCGATCCTGGTGTCGATCGCCTACAACCGCCTCAAGGTGGAGGAGCCGACGGACGGCGAGGCGCCGCGCGGCTGAGTCGGGGCTACGGGACGCGCCGGTGCCGACCGGGCGTGGAGGCCCTCAGCCCCCCGCCGCCCAGGGCGCGAGGAAGCGGTCGAGCGCGGCGCGGCTTTCGGGCTCGTCGAGGGTCGGCGCATGGCCGCGCCCCGGCACGCGGCAGGCCTGCATGTCCGGATGCCGCGCCAGCATCTTCGCGAAGGTCTCCTCCGACAGCAGGTCGGTGAGCTCGCCGCGCACCGAGAGCAGCGGCAGACCGTCGAGCGACGCGAACGCCGCCCAGAAATCCGGCGTCGGCACCGAGGTGTCGCGCAGCGCACGGCCGATCATCGGATCCATGTCCCGCACGATGCGGCCCGGCGCCTCCTCGCGGTAGACCGCATGCGCGAACCTCAGCCACGCGGCCTCGTCGAGGTCGGGCAAGGCCATCTCGTTGGCGGCACGCGCATCGGCCGCCGCCTCCTCCCAGGTCGAGACCGCGCGCGCAGCACCGACGCCGGTCGCGATGCGCAGCATGCCGCGCGGATCGAGCTCGGGCCCGATGTCGTTGAGCACGAGCCCGACGACGCGCGTGCGGTGATGGGCTGCGAGGAACATGCCGATCAGGCCGCCGAGCGAGGTGCCGACCACCACCACCTGCGCCACGCCCAGCGCATCGAGCAGCGCCAGCATGTCGGCCACATACACATCGAGGCGGTATCGGCGCCAATCCGGATCGTGGTCAGAACGGCCGCGGCCGCGCAGGTCCGGCGTGAGCACGCGATGGCGCGCGGCGAGGTGCAGCGCGAGCGGCTCGAAATCGCGGCAGTTGCGGGTGAGGCCGGGCAGGCACAGCACGGACGGACGGGCAGCGGCGCCGAGCGGACCCGGATAGTCGCGGCAATGCAGGCCGATGCCGTCACCGGTCGTCACCCGGCAGTCGATCCAGGGCCGGCGACCGCTGCCGTCGGCCGTCATCGGGCGAACAACCGCGACGGATCACGGAACGCCTTGAACTCGAGCGCGTTGCCCGACGGGTCGTAGAGGAAGAAGGTCGCCTGCTCACCGACCTCGCCCGCGAAACGGATGCCGGGCGCGATGATGAAGTCCGTGCCCTCGGCGGTCAGCCGCGCCGCGAGCGCCTGCCAAGCGTCCCAGCCCAGGACCACGCCGAAATGGGGCACCGGCACATCGTGGCCGTCGACCCGGTTGGCGTGCGCGGCGGGCGTGAACGCCTTCCGCGAGGGGTCGAGGTGCGCGACCAGCTGATGCCCGAAGAAATCGAAGTCCACCCACTCGGCCGACGAGCGCCCCTCCGGACAGCCGAACCGCTCGCCGTAGAAAGCGCGCGCGGCAGCGATGTCGTGGACCGGGATGGCGAGGTGGAACGGCGAGAGCATGGGGACCCCTGTGGTGCGGCCGCCGCCGCGGTCAGCGGTTGAAGAGCCGCGGGAAGATGCGGTGCCAGCGCTCCGGGGTGAAACGCTTGAGCCACCACAGCCCGCGGTACTTCGGCGGGTAGACGAAATGCGTGCGGCCGCGCGAGGCCGCCACCAGCATCGCCTCGGCGACCTCCGAGGCCTCGATGCCGGAACCTTGCACCAGCTTGCCCGCGGCCTCGAGGACCCGGGCCGGGCCGCGGCCGTTGGTGACGATGTTGGTGCGGAAGAACGCCGGCATGACCGCCATCGTATGCACGCCGTACGCGCCGTACTCCTGCATCAGCGTCTCGCTCAGGGAGATGACGGCGGCCTTCGACGCGTTGTAGGCCGCCATCTGCGGACCGGCGCAGAAGCCGGCCACGCTCGCGATGTTGATGATCGTCCCGCCCTGCCCGCGCGCCATGTGACGGATCACCGCCCGGCAGGAGTTCGCGACACCGAGGACATTGATGTCGAAGCACCACTCCCAGTCCTCGGGCGGGGTCTCGTGGAAGCGCCCGGCCACCGAGACGCCTGCGCAATGGATCGCCACATCGATGCCGCCGGCGACCTCGACCGCGGCATCGACCGCCGCCTGCACGGCCGCGGCATCGCGCACATCGCAGGGCGAGGACATCACCTGCGCGCCGTCGCGCCGGAAGCTCTGCGTGACGAGGTCGAGCCGCGCCGCATCGGCGTCGGTCAGGAACAGCTGCCAGCCCTCGCGCGCGAGCGTCTCGGCACAGGCGAGCCCCAGGCCGCTCGCGGCACCGGTGATGAAGGCGCGTCTCCTCGGATAACGCTGTGTCAGGTTGTGGGCGGCGGAGGTCATGGACGATAGGGTACTACGCCCGGGGCGCTACGCGCCCTTCAGGGCGGCACGCAGCGCGACGGCCTGACGCCGGATCGCGGCCTGCACCTCGCCGTCGAGCCGCCGCAGGTTCCGCACCTGCATGACCATCCGCGGGTTGGCGGCGAGCGCCGTCTCGTGCCGCGACAGGAAGTCCCAGTAGAGCGTGGTGAACGGACAGGCCTGCGCGCCGGTGGAGGCGCCGGGATCGTAACGACAGCCGGCGCAGTGGTTGCCCATGCGCGAGATGTAGCGGCCGGACGCGATGTAGGGCTTGGAGGCCATCACGCCGCCGTCCGCGTACTGCGACATGCCGAGCGTGTTGGGCAGCTCCACCCACTCGTGCGCGTCGACATAGACCGCGAGATACCAGCGGTGCACCTCGCGCGGATCGACGCCGACCAACAGCGCGAACAGGCCCGTGACCATCAAGCGCTGGATATGGTGCGCGTAGCCGAGCCGCAGCGTCTGCCCCACCGCATCACGCAGACAGGCCATGTCGGTGTCGCCCGTCCAATAGAGCGCGGGCAGGGGCTCATGCGCATCGAGCGCGTTGCGCTCGAGATACCCCGGCATGTGCAGCCAGTAGACGCCGCGCACATATTCGCGCCAGCCGAGGATCTGGCGGATGAAGCCCTCCGCTGCCGCGAGCGGCGCACGCCCCGCGCGGTACGCGGCCTCGACGGCGGCGATCACCTCGCGCGGGTCGAGCAGCTTCAGGTTGAGCGCGGCGGAGATGCGCGAATGGAAGAGCCAGGGCTCGCCCTGCCACATCGCATCCTGGAAATCGCCGAACGCCGCGAGCCGGTGGTCGACGAAATCCTCGAGCGCGAGCAGCGCATCGGCGCGGGTCACCGGCCAGTCGAAGGCTTCGAGCGTCCCCGGGTGGTGCGCGAAGACGGCTTCGACCTCGCGCAGCGCACCGCGGGTCACCGCGTCCGGCGGGAAGGCGCGCGGCGCCTGCAGTCCGAGCGCGCCCGGTCCCTCACGGCCGAAGGCTTTGCGGTTCTCGGCGTCGAAGTTCCACTCGCCGCCCTCGGGTCCGCCCTCGGCATCGAGCAGGACGCGGTGCCGACGGCGCATCTCGCGGTAGAAGAACTCCATGCGCAGCTGCTTGCGGCCGCGCGCATGCGCCGCGAACTCGGCGCGGCTGCAGAGGAAGTGCCGGTCCTCGCGCTCGTCGACCGTCGTCCCCGCCTTGCGCAGCGCGGCGCGCAGCGCCTCGCCGAGCCCGTGGTCGCCGGGCTCGAGCAGCACCACCGACGCGGGCTTCAGACGCTCGAGGTCGCGCTGCAACAACGCGATCAACGCCCCGACCACACCCGGTGCCGCGCGCGGCACGGCGTCGAGCGCGTGGTACTCGACCGTGATGCCTTCGGTGCGCAGCGCATCCCGGTAGTGCCGCATGCAGGCGAGGAACATCGCGATGCGCACCTTGCTCGAGTCGAGCGGCGTCGACTCGTGGCGCGCCTCCGCCATCCACACCCGGTCGACCGCGGGGTCGAAGCCGTCGAAGGCGGCGGAGCGGCGGTCGAGCTGATCGCCGAGCACGAGGACGAGGTTGCGCATGCCGCATTATCGACCTTGGTCGCGGGCGGTGCAGGGGCTTTACGCCGCACGCGGCACATGTCAGGTTCGGGGCGTCCGCCCTCATCCGTCCGCCCGGACCTGCGCCGGAGGCCGCCTTTGACCGTCCCGCCACCCGCCCCGATCGCCCTCGCCACCCCGCGCCTCGAGCTGCGCGAGTTCGACGAGCAGGCCGATGCGGCCGTCGTGCTGCGGCTGCTCAACGAACCGTCGTTCATCGAGTTCATCGGCGACCGTGGCGTGCGCACCCTCGAGGATGCGCGCCGATACCTGCGCGAGGGACCGATCGCGAGCTGTCGCACCCATGGACACGGGCTGCTGCGCGTCTCGCTGCGCGTCGACGGGACGGTCATCGGCATGTGCGGCCTGGTGAAGCGCGACACCTTGCCCATCCCCGACCTCGGCTTCGCGCTGCTCCCGGAGCACTGGGGCAAAGGCCATGTGCAGGAGGCCTCGCGCTCGGTGCTGGAACACGGCAGGTCCGCCCTCGGGCTCACCGAGGTGCTGGCGATCACCTCCACCCACAACCAGCGCTCCATGACGACGCTGCGCGCGCTCGGGATGACGCTCGAGGACACCCGCGCGCTGGCTGCGGGTGCAGCCCCGGTCAATGTCTTCCGGCTGCGGCTGTCGCCGTCCGCGACATCGATGGGTTAACATCCCCGCCCTTCCGCCGCCCGCCGCCCGAGGACGAGACCATGCTCGAACGCTCGATCGAACGCCTGCTGTTCGCCTGCCGCTGGCTGCTGGCGCCGATGTACCTCGGACTCGCGCTGGCGCTGCTCGCGCTCGGCGTGAAGTTCTTCCAGGAGGCGGTGCACCTGCTGTTCGCGGTCGCCTCGCTGCCCGAGGACAAGCTGGTCCTCGTGACGCTCACGCTCATCGACCTCGTGCTGGTCGGCAGTCTCATCGTGATGGTGATGTTCTCGGGCTACGAGAACTTCGTGTCGCGCATCGATGTCGCCGATCAGGGCGAGAAGCTCGGCTGGCTCGGCAAGCTCGACGCCGGCACGCTCAAGCTCAAGGTGGCCGCATCCATCGTCGCCATCTCGTCCATCCACCTGCTGAAGGTGTTCATGGACGCGAAGACCATGCCGAACGACAAGATCTTCTGGTATGTGGTCGTGCACCTCACCTTCGTGGTGTCGGCGCTGCTGCTCGGCGTGCTCGACCGGATGTCATTCGCGGGGCATCGCGGCCGCGACGGCTGACGGCGCGCGCCGCGGCTGCCGCCGCACCCAGACCGCGTACACGAGCAACAGCAGGTTCGCGCCCGCCATGATGATGAACGGCGCGCCGGGCCGCCAATCGTCGTAGGCGATGCCGCCGATCTTCGAGATCGCGAGGATGCCGAGCGCGCCGAAGAAACCCACCATGCCGATCACGGCGCCGCGGATCGCGCCCGGCGCCTCCTGCGCCACCAGCACCTGCGAGGCGAGGATGCCGCTCGCCTGACCGACGCCCAGCATCGCCGCCGCGCCGTAGACCGCGCCGCTCGCCGCCGGATCGGGGATGAAGCCCATCCAACCGTAACCGACGACCGACAGCACCACCGCGATGATCACGAGCGTGACGCGGTCGATCTTGTCGGCGAGCCAGCCGAAGAACGGCGCCCAGAGCAATGCGCTGCCCTGCACGATGCCGAACAGGGCGCCCTGCATCTTGGCGGCCTGCGCCGGCGTCGCGCCGTCCGTGATGGCGGCGCTCTGCACCCACAGCGCGAGGAACAGCGCGACGATGACGAGGTCGGCGCGCGCCGCGAACGAGGCCGCATAGGCGAGCGAGATGCGCGGCTCGCGTCCGGCGGCGAGGCCCTGCCGCAGCAGCGTCATCAGCGGCAGGCGTTCCGTGACCTGCTCCGGGCGACCGGGCTTCAACCACCACATCACCACCGCGCTCACCAGGCATACGGCCGCGACCGTGAGATAGGCGGCGCGGCCGGCCTCGATCTCGCTGAGTCCGTAGTCCCGGTACCACTGCGGCATGTTCACCAGCAGCACGAGGAACAGCACCGCTCCGAGCGCGTTGAGCGTGAACGAGATGCCGGTGAGCTTGCCGCGGTCGGCGTCGACCGGGTAATCGGCGAGCACCGTGGCGAGCATGCCGCCGAGCGCGGCGAGGCTGACCGCGAACACGATGCGGTAGATGAGCAGCTGACCCGTGTCGTCGGCGAAGGGGAACGCGGCGTACGCGAGCGCCGCGACCAGGAAGCCCACGATGTAGACCACGCGCCTCCCGAGACGGTCGGACAATGCGCCGAACACGCCGACCAGCAGCAGCGTCACGATCTCCTGCCAGAACTGCAGGTCGCCGCTGATCTTGCCCTGCACCTCCTTCGGCACGCCGATGTTGACGTTGAGCAGATAGGGCTGGAGGGCCGTGGCATAGGTGAAGATGCCGATGCTGACGAACGCCGCCCAAAGATAAGCGACGACATGCGAGCGCCGGACGCCGGGCATCAGGCGGACCGGACCGAACTTCACGCCCTCATGTGCATCGGACATCTGGACACCCCTCGGCGGCTTCGGATCAACGGAACAGCGGCGACATCGGATAGCGCGCGTGGAACCGCCGGTCGAGCCCGTGCCAACGCCCGGTGGGCAGCAGCACGAACGGCAGGAACACCAGCGCCAGCACGATCAGCGACGCGTCATAGTAACCGCCCACGGCGAACGCGCCCATCATCAGCATCGCGCCCGCGGCGGCGCCGCGGGTGACGCAGCCGAAGAGCAGGCCCAGGGCCACGAAGGTCTCGCCCCAGCAGACCATCCACGCGAGCGGCTGCCAGTACGGCAGACCGATGTGCTCGATGAACCACGCACCCACGGACTGCGGATCGATCTCCTCGAGCCGTTCGAGGAATATGCGCTGCAGGCGGTCGGAGAAGAGGTAGTCCTGCCGCCATTTGTTGACCGCGGCGCCGATGAAGAAGAGCGCCAGCAGGTACCGCAGCGCCAACAGCGCGATCCGGCCTCTGCCGATGCTCATGGCGCCGCCTTCGGCAAGGGCCGCCCGAGCAGTGCGCGCACGAAAGCGTAGCCCTCGCGCCGCGGCATCGTCGCGCACACACCGCGCGGCGACCCGATCGCGGTCCGCCAGGCGCCGTCACGCAGGTCGACGCTGCCGTCCGGCACGGCCAGCATGCCGGTCGACAGATCGACGGTGGCGCGCAGTCCGTCACCGGTCGCCCGCCGCTGCCCGCGGTCCTCGACATAGACGGTGAGCGGCCGCTCGTCGCGGACCTTGCGCCGGAAAAGCTGCACCAGATAGTCGCCGATGGTCGCCACCTGCGCCCAGAAACCCTTCTCGCGCAGCCGATAGATGACGGTCGGCGATGCCGCCGGCGCTCGGCATGCGATGAAATCGTCGCAGGTCGAGCAGAGGATGTTGATGCGGATGCGCAGCGACTCGGGCGGCAACGGCTGCGGACCGCGGCTGCATGACGCGAGCAGCGACGCGGCGGCGACCCCCAAAAATGACGCCTTGACCCTCCCCATGCGGTCATTCGGCGATGACCGCAGGGCGAAGTCAACGGCGCGACACCGGCGCGTGTACCTTGCGGACAGACGGCCGCTGACGGAGAGTCGACGCATGGACACCGCCGCCGTCACGGACCGTTCCGCCCTCGCCCTGGTCGCCGCGCTGCTGGCGGGCTGTACGATCCCCGGCGCGGGTGTCCAGGGACCGGCACCGCCGTCGCCACCGCCCGTCACCGATGCGTCCTTCTGCCGCGAGGCGCAGCAGGCCATCGTCGGCACCCGGCTCACGGTCGACAACGAGGTGATCACCGGCTTCGATGCCTTCGCGAGATCGAAGCCGACCGCGCGCCCGCTGCAGACCCGGCAATTCGTCCATCATGAGGACGGCGCACCCGAGCGGCCGAAGATGGTCTCCTGCAAGATGAAGACCGCCGACCATCTCGTCACCGAGTACGGCGCCGACGCCGCGGGCGCCGACATCGGCTGCTCCGGGGTCAACCGCCTCACCCTGGAGCGCGTGCTCGCTGCGATGACGCCCGCCGAGCGCCGACGGCTGCGCTTCAAGCCGCAGCAGGTGGTGTTCGAGGACGACATCGTGACCACCCTGGGGCAGGTCTGGGTCGCACCGTTCCCGATGGCACGCGCCGGCGCGGATAGGACGCTGCGGATCCAGTCGCTGACCATGCGCAACGATTGGCTGGACCCGCGCTACGCGAGCGCACCGGCGCAGTTCCGCGGCACACGCTACTGCCATCTCATCGCGCCGGAGCATCTCGCGCGGCTGATGCGCGGCGAGGTCGCGCCGCCCGCCACGCCGCCCGCCGCGCCGGCGGCTACGCAGGCGACCGCGCAGCCGACCGCGGCGAAGCCTTGACGCTCAACGCATCGTCACGAACTCCTCGGCGCTGGTCGGATGGATGGCGACGGTGTCGTCGAAGTCGCGCTTGGTCGCGCCCATCTTCAGCGCCACCGCGAAGCCCTGCAGCATCTCGTCCGCGCCGGCGCCGATCACATGGCAGCCGACGATGCGCTGCTCCGGCCCCACCGTCACCAGCTTCATGGCGGCGCGTGGCTTGCGCGGGGTGAGCGCGTGGTACATCGGCACGAAGCCTGAGTTGTAGACCTTCACCTGCGCCGCGCCGTAGCGCTCGATGGCCGCCGCCTCCGAGATGCCGACCGTGCCGATCGGCGGGTGGCTGAACACGACGGTCGGGATGTCCGAGTAATCGAGGTGCCGACCTTCCATGCCGCCGAACACGCGGTCGGCGAGACGGCGACCGGCGGCGATGGCGACCGGCGTGAGCTGCGCCTGACCGGTGACATCACCGATGGCGTGGATGCCCCCGACATTGGTCTGCTGCAGGCGATCGACGGCGATGAAACCCGAGGCGTCGCGCCGCACGCCGGCGCGGTCGAGACCGATGCCCTCGACGATGGGCTCGCGACCGATGGCCCACAGCACGGCATCGAACGGCCCGGCGATGCGGCCGTCCTGCAGCAGCAGGCGCAGCGTGCCGTCGGTGTCGCGCTCGAGCGCCGCGGGCGCGGCGTGGTCGAGGAAACGCACCCCGTCGTCCTGCATGATCCGCCGCAGACCGTCGCCCAGCATCGCCTCGAAACTCCGCAGCAGGCGGTCGCGGCGCAGCACCATCGTGACCTCGCTGCCGAGGGCGGCGAAGACACCCGCGATCTCCACCGCGATGTAGCCGCTGCCGACGATGGCGATGCGCTGCGGCCGCGAATCGAGCTCGAAGAAACCGTCCGAGTCGATGCCGAGATCCGCCCCGGGGATGTGCGGCCGGGACGGCCGCCCACCGGTGGCGATGACCACCTGCGGCGCCTCGAGCACCCGGTCGCCGACCCGGACTTCGTTCGGTCCGATGAAGGCCGCATGCCCGCGCACCAGCTCGACCTTCTTGTTGCCGAGGTTGCGCTCGTAGATGCCGTTGAGCCGCAGCACATAGGCGTCGCGCGCGGCGCGCAACGCCGCCCAGTCGTGGCCGCCGAGCGTGAGGTCGAAGCCGTAGTGCTCGGCGTCATGGGCCGCATGCGCGATCTGCGCGGCGTTCCACATGACCTTCTTCGGCACGCAGCCGACGTTGACGCAGGTGCCGCCGAGCCGCGCCGACTCCACCAGGGCCACCTTCGCGCCGTACTCCACGGCGCGCTGCGCACAGGCGAGGCCGCCGCTGCCGCCGCCGATCACCACCAGATCATGTTTCGAGGCTGTCATGGGTCCATATTAACGCCTCGGGCGCACGCATCGACGCGGGGTCGATTACCCTATGCACCATGGGTACGCTCAGCATCGCCACCTGGAACGTGAACTCCCTGCGGGTGCGGCTGCCGCAGCTCGCCGAGTGGCTGGCGGCGGCCAAGCCGGATGTGGTCGCGCTGCAGGAGACCAAGACCACCGACGCCGACTTCCCGGTCGCCGAGATCGCGGCGCTCGGCTATCAGGTCGCCTTCGCGGGCCAGCGCACCTACAACGGCGTGGCGGTGCTGTCGCGCGAGCCGGTGCGCACCCTCGCGACCGACATCCCGGGCTTCCCCGACGAGCAGCGCAGGGTGCTCGCGGTCGAGACCGCCGGGCTCACGGTGCTCGACCTGTATGTGCCGAACGGCCAGGCGCCGGGCAGCGACAAGTTCGCCTACAAGCTGCGCTGGCTGGAAGCGCTCGCGGCATGGATCGAGGGCGATCTCGCGGGGCGCGAGGACCTCGTGGTGCTCGGCGACTTCAACATCGCGCCCGAAGACCGCGATGTGCACGACCCGGCGGCCTGGGTCGGCAGCGTGCATGTCAGCCCCGAGGAGCGCGCCGCGCTGCGCCGGCTCACCGAAGGCGGCCTCATCGCCCTCTTCCGGCGCTTCGAGCAGCCCGAGAGCACCTACAGCTGGTGGGATTACCGCGCCGGCGCGTTCCGCCGCAACCACGGGCTGCGCATCGACCTCATCTTCGCGCGGGCTGCGCTCGCGGCGCGCTGCAGCGCCTGCCGGATCGACCGTGAGCCGCGCCGTGCCGAGCGACCCTCCGACCACACGCCGGTGATCGCCGAGTTCACGCGTTGAGGGCTAGGCGTTGAGCGCGGCCTGCGGCGGCGCATCCACCGCGGCGACATAGCGCAGCAGCAGTTCATCCAACCGCACCTGCACCTCTGCAGCGCCCTCGATCGCAGCGGACCCGAGCGCCTCGCGCAGCACAGCCGCATCGAGCTGCGCGATGCAGCGCTGCGCCACCGGCGCGTAGCTGATGTGCCAGGGCTCGAAGCCGACACCGCCGCGGTCCGACATGTAGGGCCGATAGAAACCGAATTCGTGGGCATGCGCAGCGAGCCACATGCCGAGCCGCGCGGACGGGCCACCCGGCGCGTACTCGGCGGGCACCAGTTCCGGACGGGCGCCGTCGGGCAGCGCCGCGCGGTCGTAGACGTCGAGGTCGGTGCCCCAGTGATGGCGGCTCGCACCCGGCAAGGCCGACCAGGCGAGGATCGCGTCCACGCGCTCCGCCGGCGTGAGCGAAGCCGCATCGAGGGCGCGCCCCATGCGGTCGAGCAACGGCCGCTCACCGCGGTACTTCGCGTTCCAGATGAGGCGCTGCCGCTCGAAATCACGGAACGAGGACGCGGGCTCGAGCTGCAGACCGTCGAGCGCGGCGGCGGCGCGCAGCGCGAGGAACGGCCCGGCCACCGCGGCGTGCAGCGAGCAGCGCGGCTCGTCGAGCTCGACCAGATGCGTCCGCGCACGACCGGTCAGCTGCAGCGCATCGAGCGGGTTGTGCGTGCCCGAGGTCATGCCGCGCAGCATAACCGACCGGCACAGCCCCGGATGCCGCACGCCGGGCCGGCGCGGGGACGACCGCGGCGCGTAGAATCGCGCCCGTGATCCACCTGCGCGATGTCCGCCTGCGGCGCGGCCCGGAACCCCTGATAGAGAACGCGACGCTCAGCCTGCTGCGCGGCGAGAAGATCGGCGTGGTCGGTCGGAACGGCTGCGGCAAGTCGACGCTGCTCGCCTTGCTGCAGGGCGAGCTCGCGCCCGACCGCGGCGAGCTCGAGCGCCCTCCTGCCCTCGCCATCGCCTCGGTGGCGCAGGAGTTGCCGCACTCGCAGCAGCCGGTCATCGAGCATGTGATCGACGGCGATGCCGCGTTGCGTGCGACCGAGCGCGCGTTGGCGGCGGCGGAAACGGCCGGTGACGGCATCGCGCAGGCCCGACTGCACGCCGAACTCGGGCATCGCGGCGCGTACACCGCCCGCAGCCGCGCCGCGGGGCTGCTCGACGGTCTCGGCTTCGCGCCCACCGACATCGACCGCCCGATCGCGGAGTTCTCGGGCGGCCTGCGCATGCGCGCCAATCTCGCCCGGGCGCTGATGTGCCCTTCGGAGCTGCTGCTGCTCGACGAGCCCACCAACCACCTCGATCTCGACGCCGTGCTCTGGCTGGAGGGCTGGCTGCAGGCCTACCCCGGCACCTTGCTGATCGTCTCGCACGACCGCGATTTCCTCGATGCCGTGGTCGGGCGCGTGCTGCATGTCCACGACCGCCGCATCGATTCCTATGCGGGCGACTTCAGCCGCTTCGAGTCGCAACGCGTGGCCCGGCTCGCGCAGCAGCAGGCGGCCAACGAGAAGCTGCGGCGCGAGGCGGCGCATGTGCAGAGCTTCGTCGACCGGTTCCGTGCCAAGGCCAGCAAGGCGCGGCAGGCGCAGAGCCGCATCAAGTGGCTGGAGCGGCTGCCCGCGATCGTCGAGCAGCGCGCCGAGACCGTCTACGACTGGTCGTTCACGGAGCCTTCCAAGCTGCCCTCGCCGCTCATCGTCCTCGACGATGTCGATGCAGGGCATCGCGTATCGGAGACGGCAGGGCACCGCACGGCGGAGGCCGTCGGCCATGGCACGCGGCGTGTGCTCAGGGATGTGTCGCTGTCGATCCGTCCGGGCGCGCGCATCGGCATCCTCGGCCGCAACGGCGCCGGCAAGTCCACCCTGGTGCGCACGCTCGCCGGTGATCTGCTCCCGCTCTCGGGCACGCGTACGGCGGCGCCCGATCTCGAGGTGGGCTTCTTCGCGCAGCTCGAGGTGGACCAGCTCGAGGTCGATGACACGGCCATCAACCAGTTCTCGCGGCGCGCCGGCGCCGGGATCGCCGCGTGGCCGGAGCAGCGCAAGCGCGACCATCTCGGATCCTTCGGGTTCCGCGGCGAGCGCGTGTTCGACACGGTGCGCAACTTCTCCGGCGGCGAGCGCGCGCGCCTCTCGCTCGCGATCCTGGTGGCGCGGCGGCCGAACCTGCTGCTGCTCGACGAGCCGACCAACCATCTCGACCACGAGATGCGCGATTCGCTGCTGCTGGCCTTGCAGGAGTACACCGGCGCCGTGGTGCTGGTGTCGCACGACCGCGGCCTCCTGGGAAGCGTCTGCGACGAGTTCCTGCGCGTGCGCGACGGGCGTATCGAACCGTTCGACGGCGACCTCGTCGATTACGCGCGCTGGCTCGCGCAGGGCGCGGGTGCGGCATCGGGGGCGTCAGCGGGCGCATCGACGGGAGCATCCACGGGTGCGTCGGGCGAAGCATCGGACGGCGATGCATCCGGCATGACCAGCGGTGACCGCCGCGAGCGTCGTCGCCTCGAAGCCGAGCGTCGCAACAAGCTCGCGCCGCTGCGTGCGGCGTTGCGTGATGTCGAGGCCGACCTCGCGCGCTGCGGCACACTGCGCGCCGAGATGGAGACGCAGCTCGCCGACCCCGCGTTCTATGCGCGCAGCGACGACGAGGCGCGCGGCGTGCCGCGACGCCACGGCGAACTGCTGGCCCGTATCGCCGCGCTCGAGGAACGATGGCTGGAGTTGGGCGAGCAGCTCGAGGCCGCGGAACGCGGACCCTGAAAGAACGGACCCGGAAAAGAAAAAGGGCGGATCTTTCGATCCGCCCGAACGGGGGTCACTCGTCAGAAGGGACGGTTGACGGTCTGAATTCTATCGACCCCCGTCTTCTTGTCAAGGCCTTGTACAGCGAAAATGCGTACAGACCATGTACAACCGGGCTGGCGGCCCGACCGGTTTCACAGAAATATCTTTATTTTCAATCATTTACGATTTCCACCCTCAGCGGCCACCTGACGGGCCAGCGCCGACAGGGCCTCCCCCGTCGCGAGCTCGAACGCAGCCACGATGGCGGACATCCTCTCCTCGGCGGCGGCTGACGACGCCTCGACGGTGAACGCCGCCAGCACCGCCCGGTCGCCGCGTCGCGCAAGCGTCGCGTCCAGCACCACGCGCACGGTCGGGGGACCACCGACGGTGGTGTACTCGGCATCGAAACGCCGCACCGTCACGCGCAGCAGCTGATCGGCGGCGAACGGCGCGGCGGCGTCGTGCACCACCGACCAGCGACCGTGCTGGCGCAGCGCATCGACCACCAGACGCTCGACGACGACGGGCAGCGCATCGGGCCAGCGGCTCGCCGCGAACACATCGAGCCGACGGTCGGGCTGCGTCAGCAGTATCTCGTCGCGCGAATAACCGGGTGATGCCGCGACCCGCTGCACCTGCAACGACGGCGCGGACACCGGGCCCGACGACGATGCCGCGGCCGACGCGGCATCGGTCGCGATCGCCGGACGCAGCACATAGGTGACCGGGGCTGCGCTCCGCCCCGACAGCAACCCGCTGCAGCCGCCGAGCGCCAGCAGCGCCATCAAGGGCAGGAGCGCACGCATCGCGGTCGGTGCACGACGGGGGACTGATTTCATCGGGGCACCTCCACGCCGCGCGGCGCGGGCGGATAGATCAGACGGGAAGGCTCTTCACGCAAGGAACGGCTGAGGGCACGCAGTTCGTCGGCGGCGGCGCGGCTCTCGACCACGAGCCGCGCGATCTCGGGCAGCCCGGTGCGGGTGAACTCGGTGACGTTGTCCGCGTTGTCGGCGACGAAGCGGTCGAGCCGCGTGCTGGTGGCGGCGAGGTTGTCGGCAACCGAGCCGAGACGCTGAACGGCATCCTTGACCGCCGGCGCCGTCGCGTCCGTGGTGCTGCGCAGCGACTGGGCGGCCGCGCCGAGGTCCGCCACCATGCTGCGCAGGTCGCGCACCAGCACATCGACCTCGCGCATGGTCTCGGGCAGCGTACGGCTCGCCCGGTCGAGGTTGGTCACGAGACCGGACATCGCCTGCAGGTTCTCGTCGGAGAGCAGCTGGTTGGCGCGCTGCGCGACCTCCGACGCACGGCCCATGACCTCCGGCACGCCGCTCAGCAGAGCGTCGAAGTTGGAGCGCACCGAGCGGATCACCGGGTACTGCTCGCTCGCCACGCTGTCGGCCAGACGCTTCTTGCCTACATCGCCCAGCAGGTCGATGTAGAGCAGTCCGGTGACGCCGAGCAGCGACAGCTCGGCGACGGTCTTGTCGGAGATGGGCGCGCGCTGGTCGATATCGGCGATCACCTGCACCCGCGTCGCTGCGCGCCGGTCCAGCCGGATGTCGACCACGCGGCCGATGTCGACGCCGAGATAGCGCACCGTGCTGCCGACGGTGAGGCCGCTCACCGAACCCTCGAAGTAGATCTCATGCCGCACATAGGACTTGGTGTTGCGCGCGTCCGAGTACCAGTAGACGAAGGCCGTCGCCATGCCGACCACCAGCAGCACGAACGCGCCGACCACCGTGTAGTTCGCCTCACGCTCCATCGGTCACCCCGAAGCGACGCGCCCGGTCGCCATGGAAATACGACTGTATCCACGGGTGGGGATGCTCCACGATCTCCTGCAGCGTCCCCGCCACCATCCTCTTGTCCACGATCACCCCCACACGATTGCAGGTCCGGAAGATGCTGTCGAGGTCGTGGGTGATCATCACGATGGTCAGCGCAAGTTCGCGCTGCAGCCCCATCACCAGCTCGTCGAAGGCGGCCGCCGCGATGGGATCGAGGCCGGAGGTCGGCTCGTCCAGGAACAGCAGCCGCGGGTCGAGCGCCAACGCGCGGGCCAGCGCCGCGCGCTTGACCATGCCGCCCGAGAGCTGCGCCGGATACTTGGCCGCCGCCTCGGGCGAGAGGCCGACCAGGCGCACCTTCAGCATCGCGAGCTCATCCAGCGCCCGCTGCGGCAGCGACAGATGCTCGAGCATCGGCAGCTGCACGTTCTGCAGCACCGTGAGCGAGCTGAACAGCGCGCCGGCCTGGAAGGTCACGCCGTAGGAGGCCTTCACGGCGCGCAGCTCGGCGTCCGGGAGCGCCGTCAGGTCGGTGCCGAAGATGCGCACCTCACCCGCCTGCGGCCGATGCAGACCGAGGATGGTCCGCAGCAGCACGCTCTTGCCCGACCCGGAGCCGCCGACGATGCCGTACACCTCGCCCTGCTGCACCGTCATGTCGAGCCCGTCGTGCACCACCTGCGCGCCGAAGCGGTTGACCACCCCGCGCGCCTCGATCGCAGGCACCGCCGCCTCGGCGGACGGAGTCATATCCCCATCTCCATGAACAGCACGGCGAAGAGCGCGTCGGCGAGGATCACGAGGAAGATCGCCTGCACCACCGCGACCGTGGTCAGCCGGCCGAGCTCGCGCGACGAGCCGCGCACCTGCATGCCGCGGTAGCAGCCCGCCGCCGCGATCAACAGCGCGAACACCGGCGCCTTGATGATGCCCACCCAGAAGGTCCACTCGCCGATCGACTCGTCGACGCGCTGGAAATACTGCACGAACGGCATGTCGAGCAGGCTGCGGCAGAGCAGCGCGCCGCCCAGGATGCCGACCGCATCGGCGATGACCGTCAGCAGCGGCAGCGCGATCACGAGCCCGAGCGCGCGCGGCAGCACCAGCACCTCCATCGGCGAGACGCCGATGGCCTTGAGCGCATCGACCTCTTCGTTGAGGCGCATCGCGCCGATCTCCGCGGCGAACGCGCTGCCCGACCGGCCGGCGACGATGATGGCGGTGAGCAGCACGCCCATCTCGCGCAGCACGCCCACGGTGACGAGGTCGACCACATAGATGTCGGCGCCGAACTTGAGCAGCTGCTGAGCGCTCATGTAGGCGATGATCACGCTGATCAGGAAAGCGATCAGCGCGACGATGGGGATGGCCTTGATGCCCGTCTCGAGGACATGCCGCGTCACGGAGGCGAGACGCCACGCGCGCGGGCTCGTCATGCCGCGCAGCAACCGCAGCGCCGCCTCCCCGGTGAACGCGAGGCCCGCCTCGAGCGCTTCCCAGCGCGTGACCACGGTGCGTCCGAGGGCGGTGACCGGCTTGAACTCGTGGCGCGAGCGCGGCGCGAGGGGCGAGGCGGTCTCGGAACCGAGCGTCTTGTCGACGAGAGCGACGGTCGCCGGCGGCGCTCCGTCCTCCCAGGCCACGGCAGCACCGGCGGCGCGGGCGCGGACCGCGATGTCATGCAGCAGCCACGCGCCGGACAGGTCGAGCGAGGACAGACCTCGTGCATCGATGTCGAGACTGCCGACACCGGAGAGGTCCAGCGCCGCCAGCTGCGGCTCGATGAGGGGCAGCTCGCGGGCGTTCCAGGCGCCCGCGAGCGTCAGTCGCAGCGCCGACCCGCGGCGTGCGGCCTCGAGATGCACTTCAGGGCAGCGCCTTGTGCGAGCCGTCGCAGAGCGGCGCGTTCTTGGTGTGTTTGCAGCCGCAGAACCACGCCGTGCCCGTGCGGGCGGCGTCGTACTTCATCGGCGTGAACTCCGACCCTTTGTGCGAGCCGTCGCAGAACGGCTGCTTGGCGGACTTGCCGCAGGTGCACCACCAGTAGGACTTGCCCTCTTCCACCTCGACGGCGATGGGCGTGCGGCTCGCGATGACGGGTTCGGCCATGGGACTCTCCGATGCGAAGGGGTCGGCGTCAGTATACCGACCCCCCGCACCGGGTCACTGCAGGTGGGCCTCGATGAACCAGAGGTCCTTGTCCAGACCGGCCGTGATCTCGTTGAAGAGGTCGGCGGTCACCTCGTCATCGAGGTCGTCGGCCACCTCGATCGCCTGACGCGACGCCTTGGCCGCGGCGGCCAACGCCCCCGCGAGGGCCTCGAGGTGCTGCGTCCCGGTGAAGATGTTCTCCGGATAGGCCTTGAGCGTGCTGCGGGCGGCGACGGCACGCACCGTGCCGATGGCGGTGCCGCCGAGCGCCGTGATGCGCTCCGCGAGCGCGTCCACATGCTCCTCGGCGTGCTCGGCCACCTTGTCGAAGAGCTCGTGCAGCGCGATGAAGTTCGGCCCCTTCACGTTCCAATGGGCCTGCTTGGCCTGCATCGAGAGATCGATGGCGTCGACGAGCCGCGCGTTCAGCAGCTCGACGACCTTCTTGCGGGTCTTGGCGGGGATGTCGTTGCGGGTCTTGTGCATGGTGGCGTCCTCGGTGAGGGCTTTCCGGAGATGATGGCTGATTGTCACGCCCGCGAGCGCCGCAGACCAGTCCGTATCTTCCATACCCCCGATAGATACGGACTATCGGGCCGTCAGGAGTCGTCGCTGCGCCGCCGGACCCGGATGGCCGCGTAGACCAGCGCCGCGCCGACCAGCACGCCGAGCCAGAGCTCGGCACTGGCGAACAGCGGGAACTCGGTGACCATGGCGTGCGAGCGGGTGATGCTCTCGCCGATCCCCGGGTCCCCGGTGGTGCTGCCGGTCACCGAGAACGAGATCTCCTCGCCGAAGCCGAACAACCGCCGCGACACGAGCGCGCCCAGCATGCCGGTGCCGAACGCGGTCCGCTCGGCGATCCCGAGCACCAGGAACGGCAAGGTCGCCCAGACGAACGGCGCGCGCTTGGCGAGCGCCGACACCAGCAACAGCCATCCGGCGACGGGCAGGTACCACAGCGCTGCGATCGCCATCTTGCCGAACAGCGCCCCCTGCAGAGCGAGCCAGTCGCCGCCATGCCAGGTACCGAGCGCGGCGGCAGGCGTGCCGGCGACCTTCGCCGAGACCACGGCGAACACCGCGAGCCCCACCACCAGCGACAGCGCCCAGATCCACAGCGGCATCGCCACCAGCGCGACGGAGAGCTTCGACAGCACGGTCTTCGCGTCGGACACGGGCAGGCTCTTCCAGAACAGGATGCTGCGGTCGCGGCGCTCGGTGAACAGGCAGTCGAGCAGGTAGAAGAACACCACCACGAAGCCGACCAACACCTGCGGCACCATCAGCCCGCCGATCAGCACGCTGAACGCAGCGCGCTGCTTCCCGACATCGGTGAACAGCGCCGGCAGAGGCTGGTCATCGCCGATGCGGATGTCGATGCCGCCGTGCATCATGCCGCTCACGAGGCTGAGCACGATGATGGTCAGCGCCATCGCGAGCGGCGCCCACACGAGGCTGCGGTGCTCCCAGAGCTCGCGGCGCACCAGCACCATGAACGGACTGTCGATCAGGGAACGGCTCATGCGGCGGCTCCTTTGGCGGACGCGGCGCGGAGGTGCGTGGCACCGTCCTGCATGACGGCGACGAAGAGGTCGGGGATGGAGGGTGTGCGCACTTCGCCGAAGGCGGCGAGCTCCTCGGCGCTGCGGCCGTCGAACACCATGCCGACGCGGCCGAACACCTCGCGCTCTTGCAGGGGTCCGAGGCGCCGGGCGGCGTCGGCCTGCTCCCTCGTGGTGATGAGCTGCACGAACCGGGCGGGCAGGTCGTCCACCGCGGCGTCGAGCACGATGCGGCCGCGACGGATCAGCAGCAGGTCGGTGAGCAGGTGCTCGACCTCCTCGACCTGATGGGTGGTGACGAGCAGCGTGCGCTGGTGGTCGAAGTAATCGTTGAGCAGCGCCTCGTAGAAGGATCGGCGGTAGAGCAGGTCGAGACCGAGCGTCGGCTCGTCGAGCACCAGCAGCCGCGCATCGATGGCCATGACGAGCGCGAGGTGCAGCTGCGTGACCATGCCCTTCGAGAGCTCGCCGACCTTCGCGCCCATGCGCACATCGGACTTGGCGAGCACGGCTTCGGCGCGGGCGCGGTCGAAGCGGGGATGCACGCCCTGGGCATAGTCCAAGGCCTGTCGGACCTTGAGCCACTTCGGCAGCACGGCGACATCGGCGATGAAGCAGACCTCCTCCATGATGCGGTCGCGCTCGAGGCGCGGGTCGCGGCCGAGCACGCGCAGTTCGCCCTCGAAATCGGTGAGCCCGAGGATCGCCTTGAGCGCGGTGGTCTTGCCGGCGCCGTTCGGGCCCATGAGACCGACGATGCGCCCGGGGCGCACCGTGAAGTCGACGCCGTCGAGGGCGACCACGCCGCCATAGGCCTTGCGCAGGCCGCGCGCCTCGATGACGGGAACGGTTCCTTCGGTCATTTGCGGGGCTCCTTGAGCAGGTCGTCGGCCGAGAAGCCGAGCCGCTCGATCGTGGCGCGCACCTTGGGCCACTGGTCGCGCAGGAATCTCTGGCGCTCGTCGGCGAGCAGCGCCGCGCGGGCACCGGTGCGGACGAACATGCCGCGGCCGCGCTGCTTCTCGACCAGCTGCTCGTCGGCGAGGCCCTGGTAGGCCTTGAGCACGGTGAGGGGGTTGATGCGGTACTCGGCGGCGACATTGCGCACCGACGGCAGGGGATCGCCCTCCTTGAGGACGCCCTCCAGGATCATGGCCACCACCCGCTCGCGCAGTTGGCGGTAGATCGGTGAACCTTCACTCCAAGGCTGGTCCATCGCGCCCTCCGCGTCGCCATATGCGTCGATCCCTGCCACGGTCCCGCCGGGTGGCTCACCCGACGACCACGGCGAAGGCCGAGGCCGCCGAGAACATCCACACCAGCAGCGCGGTCATCGTGCCGGCGATCACGGATGCCACCACGGATTGGGGGAACGCGGTTCGGATTTCTGTTCTGGGGTGCATCATGGGGGAAACCTCCGTGAAAATCTATTGGTGATATATATAACTACAACACCAATACAGAGTCAAGCCCCCCGTTGAGCAGGGGGTCGATGGACTAAAATCACGGGGTTACATCCTTGGAGACCCTGATGAAGCAGCCCCTGAACGTCGCGATCACCGGTGCCGCCGGCCAGATCGGCTATGCCCTCGCCTTCCGCGTCGCCTCCGGCGCCCTGTTCGGCCCCGACCAGCCGGTCCACCTGCACCTGCTCGAGATCACCCCGGCGCTGCCGACGCTGCAGGGCGTGGTGATGGAGCTCGATGATTGCGCGTTCCCGACGCTCGCCAAGGTCACCGCCACCGACGACGCGCGCGTCGCGTTCAAAGATTGCCATGCGGCGCTGCTGGTCGGCGCCCGCCCGCGCGGCCCCGGCATGGAGCGCAAGGACCTGCTGCTCGCCAACGCGCAGATCTTCTCCGCGCAGGGCAAGGCGCTCGACGCCGTCGCCGCGCGCGATGTGCGCGTGCTGGTGGTCGGCAACCCGGCCAACACCAACGCGCTGATCGCGATGAAGAACGCGCCCTCGCTCAAGCCGCAGAGCTTCACCGCGATGACGCGCCTCGACCACAACCGCGCGCTCTCGCAGCTCGCCGCCAGGACCGGCGTGCATGTCAACGACATCCAGCGGATGGTGATCTGGGGCAACCACTCGGCGACCCAGTACCCCGACATCAGCCACTGCCTCGTGAAGGGCCAGGCCGCGCGTTCGCTCGTCGACCAGGCCTGGGGCGAGAAGGACTTCATCCCGACCGTGCAGCAGCGCGGCGCCGCCATCATCAAGGCGCGCGGTGCGTCGTCGGCCGCCTCGGCCGCATCCGCTGCCATCGACCATGTGCGCGACTGGTTCCGCGGTTCGCCGCAGGGCGACTGGCTGTCGATGGGCATCCCGTCCGACGGCAGCTACGGCATCCCCGAGGGCGTGATCTACTCGTACCCGGTGGTCTGCCGCAACGGCCAGTACGAGATCGTGCAGGGCCTCTCCATCGACGCCTTCAGCCGCGCCCGCATGGACGCGACGCACAAAGAGTTGCTGGAGGAGCGCGACGGCGTGAAGGACCTGCTCGGCTGACCCCGGACCGACGGGCGCCGTCCGACGGACGACCAAGAAGAAGAGGAACACCGCCATGACCAACGCCATCATCGCCCTCGCCCTGCTCGGGCTCGCAGCCTGGTCGCTGACGCTGCCCGGGGGCTGGATCGCGCTGGTGTTCGTCGCGGCGGTGCTCTACCTCGCCTACAAGCGGCTGAGCCTCGCCGCCTTCACCGCGACGGTGCTGGTGCTGCTCACGGCGTACACGGTGCTCGGCAAGCCGCCGCTCGCCTGGGCGGCGGTGCTCTGGACCGGCACGGCGCTGCTCGCGCTCTTCAACATCCGTCCGCTGCGCAAGGCGCTCGTCACGCTGCCTTTCCTCAAGGTCTACCGGCGCATGCTGCCCTCGATGTCCGACACCGAGCGCGAGGCGCTCGAGGCCGGCACCGTGTGGTGGGACGGCGAGCTCTTCACCGGCAAGCCCGACTGGTCGAAGCTGCTCGGCGCGAAGGCACCGCAGCTCACCGCCGAGGAGCAGGCCTTCCTCGACGGACCCTGCGAAGAGCTCTGCGCGATGATCGACGACTTCGACATCACGCACCGCCGCGGCGACATGCCGCCCGAGATCTGGGACTTCCTGAAGCGCAAGGGCTTCTTCTCGATGATCATCCAGAAGAGGTACGGCGGCCTCGAGTTCTCGGCGTACGCGCACTCCTGCGTGCTCGCCAAGCTCTCGACCCGCAGCGCCACGGTGTCCTCGACGGTCGCCGTGCCGAACTCGCTGGGCCCCGGCGAGCTGCTGCAGCACTACGGCACCGAGGAGCAGAAGGCGCACTACCTGCCGCGCCTCGCGCGCGGCGAGGACATCCCCTGCTTCGCGCTCACCGGCCCGCGCGCCGGCTCCGACGCCGCCTCGTTGCCGGACACGGGCGTCGTGTGCAAGGGCCTGTGGCAGGGCCGCGAGATCGTCGGCCTGCGCCTCAACTTCTCCAAGCGCTACATCACGCTCGCGCCGGTGGCCACGGTCATCGGTCTCGCGTTCCGCATGTTCGACCCGGACCGCCTGCTCGGCGGCGAGACCGACCTCGGCATCACCTGCGCGCTGATCCCGCGCGGCACGGACGGCGTCTCCATCGGCCGTCGCCACTTCCCGCTCAACGTTCCGTTCCAGAACGGACCGCTGTCGGGCAAGGATGTCTTCGTGCCGCTCGATTTCATCATCGGCGGCCCGAAGATGGCGGGCCAAGGCTGGCGCATGCTGGTCGAACAGCTCTCCGTCGGCCGCTGCATCTCGCTGCCCTCGAGCGGCACGGGCGGCGGCAAGGCCGCGGTGTTCGCCACCGGCGCCTACGCGCGCATCCGCCGCCAGTTCAACATGCCGGTCGGCCGGTTCGAGGGCATCGAGAGCGTCATCGCGCGCATGGTGGGCCTCACCTACACCATGGACGCCGCGCGCTCGGTCACCGCCGGCGCCATCGACGGCGGCGAGAAGCCGTCGGTGCCGTCGGCCATGCTCAAGTACCACGTCACCGAGATGTCGCGGCAGATCGCCAACGACGCGATGGATGTGCACGGCGGCAAGGGCATCTGCCTCGGCCCCAAGAACTACCTCGGCCGCGGCTATCAGGTGGTGCCGGTCGCCATCACGGTCGAGGGCGCGAACATCCTCACCCGCAGCCTGATCATCTTCGGCCAGGGCGCGATCCGCTGCCATCCGTTCGTGCTGCGCGAGATGGAGGCCGCCAAGAACCCCGACCGCGCGAAGGGCGTCGACGACTTCGACCGCGCGCTCTTCGGCCACATCGGCTTCACCATCAGCAACGCGGTGCGCTCGCTCATCATGGCGCTCACCAACGCGCGCTTCACCGCGGCGCCCGACCGCGGCGAGGCTTCGCGCTATTACCAGCACATCGTGCGCTTCTCGGCGAGCTTCGCGTTCGCCGTCGATGTCGCCATGCTCTCGCTCGGCGGCTATCTCAAGAAGAAGGAGAACCTCTCGGCGCGGCTCGGCGATGTGCTCTCCTGCATGTACCTCGCCTCGATGGTGCTCAAGCACTACGACAACCAGGGCCGCCGCCCCGAGGACCTGCCGATCGTCGAGTGGGCCTGCCGCAGCCTGCTCTACAAGGCCCAGGAGCAGCTGCACGCCTTCCTGCGCAACTTCCCGAACCGCTTCCTCGGCGGCGTGATGCGCTTCTTCATCTTCCCGACCGGGCTGCAGTATTCGGCGCCCGACGACCGGCTCGGCCGCAAGCTCGCCGAGCTCGTGCTCGAGCCGGGCGAGGTGCGCGACCGCCTCTGCTATCCCGTGTACCGCAAGGTCGCGCCGAACAACGCGCTCGGCCTGCTGCAGGAGGTCCTGGAGATGGCGGGTCGCGCCGAGGACCTCGACAAGCGCATCCGCGTCGAGGGCGTGAAGACCGGCCGCATCCGGTCGCTCGACCTGCCGGGCCAGATCGCCGAAGCGAAGGCCATCGGTCTCCTGACCGCCGACGAGGCCGCCTGGCTCGCCGAGTACGACCGCAAGGTCATGGACATCGTCAACGTCGACGACTTCGCGCCGCATGAACTCGGCACGGACGGCGCGCAGGGCACGCTGCGCGTCGAGCTGGCGGCCACCGAGGCCTTGGCGGCGCTCGACTGACCCGCGTGGACTGCCTCAACTGCGGCGCGAAGCTGCTCGGGCCGCACTGCTCGCTCTGCGGGCAGAGGCACGAGCCGCATCCGCCGACCGTGGGGCACCTCGTCGGCGAGACCTTCGAGACGCTGACACACGCCGACTCGCGGCTGTGGCGCACGCTCGGCACGCTGCTCGCGCGGCCGGGCGAGCTGACGCGCGAATGGTTCGCCGGTCATCGCGCGAGCTATCTGCCACCGATCAGGCTCTACCTCGTGCTCAGCGTCCTGTTCTTCCTGATGGTCGCGCTCAGCGCGGGCCGACCCGGCGTCATGGACGACGAGCTGCGCATCAACGGTGAATGCTCGCGTCTGCAGTACAACGGCCCCTTCCCCGCCACCGTGGCGCCGAAGCTGCGCGAAGCCTGCCTGAGGGTGCAGCGCGAGGGCTTCGGCAGCTTCCAGGACGCCTTCTTCCGCAACCTGCCGAAGGCGATGTTCGTGCTGCTGCCCCTGGTCGCCGCCTCCATGCTGCTGCTCTACTGGCGACCGCGGCGGCTGTATGTAGAGCATCTGCTGCATCTGGTGCACAACCAGAGCGCCATCTACGCGGCCTTCCTCGTCGAGGGTGCGCTCGCCCTCATGCTGCCTGACGCCGTCGCCGGGCCGCTTACCATCGTGCTCGTGGCCTATCTCTTCTGGTACTGCTACCGCAGCATGCGGGTGTTCTACGGCCAACCGCGCCTCCAGACCCTCGGCAAGTACACCGTCATCTCGTCGCTGTACCTGACCCTCGCCTTGATCCTGCTGCTGTCCACGGGCATCGCCTCGGTGCTCGGAGGCTGAGCGAGGGTGTCCACCGGCGCACGCGCCATCCTGCACGTCGACATGGACGCGTTCTACGCGTCGGTCGAGCAGCACGACCGGCCGGAACTGCGCGGCCAGCCGCTGATCGTCGGCGGCACCGGCGGCCGCGGTGTCGTCGCCGCCGCGAGCTACGAGGTGCGCCGCTTCGGCGTGCGCTCCGCGATGCCCATCCGCCGCGCCCTCGAGCTCTGCCCGCAGGCGGTGTGCGTGCGGCCGCGCATGGCGCGCTACGCGGAGGTGTCGGCGCAGGTGTTCGCGGTGTTCCACGAGCACACGCCGCTGGTGCAGGGCCTGTCGCTCGACGAAGCCTACCTCGATGTCACCGGCAGCCGTCTGCTCAAAGGCGATGCGGTCGCGATCGCGCGGGACATCAAGCGGCGCATCCTCGAGGTCACGGGGCTCACCGCCTCGGTGGGCGTGGCGCCCAACAAGCTGGTCGCGAAGATCGCCTCCGACCTGCAGAAGCCGGACGGGCTCACCGTGGTCACCGCCGACCGCATCCACGCCGTGCTCGACCCGCTGCCCGTACGCAGGCTGCCGGGCCTCGGCCGCAAGAAGGGCGAAGAGGTCGCCGCGGCCGGCATCACCACGCTCGGCGCTCTGCGACATGCCGACGAACGCATGCTGCGGCCGCTGTTCGGCGCGCACTGGGCGGAGTGGCGCGAGCGCGCCGCCGGCATCGACGACCGCGAGGTCGTCCCGGAACACGACGAGAAGTCGGTGGGCAACGAACGCACCTTCGATGAGGACCTCACGGACATCGCCGACATGCGCGCCGAGCTCGCCGCCCTGGCCGACAAGGTGGCCGCGCGCCTGCGGACCAAGGACCTGCAGGCGTCGTGCATCGCCATCAAGGTGCGGCGGCATGATTTCCGCACCTTCACCCGTCAGGTGACGCTCGCGACGCCGACCAGCGAGACCCGCGTGATCGCCGAGCAGGCGCTGGCGCTGCTCGGCACCTGGCTCGCCACCGCCCGCCGCGCACGCGTACGGCTGCTCGGCGTGTCGACCTCGGGGTTCGCGGCGCCGGCGCAGCCGGACCTGTTCACCGATGCAGGCCGCGTGCAGAACGAGCGGCTCGACGCCGCGCTGGATGCCATCCGCGGCCGCTACGGCAGCGCGGCGGTGTCACGCGCCAGCGGTCTACGCCGCGACCGGCGCTGAACGGCGCAGCAGGAGACCGCACACCATCCCGACCAGCGCTCCGTAGAGATGCGCATCGAGGACGACCGGGATGTCGGGCTGCAGGAACGGCATCGGTCCCGCGAGGTTCTCCGAGACCAGCTTGGCGAGCCCCAGCAGACCCACCACCCAAGCCATCCGGTCGCCGTCGATGATCTCCCGCACGATGCCCGCTGCCGCGAGCGTGTTGAGCAGGCCCGACAGGCCCACATACCACTCGATGTCGGAGAGCCACCAGAGCCCGAGGTCGATGCCCGCGATGCCGAGCACGACGATCAGCAGCCAGCGGCGCGGCGTATAGACGCGCGCGAACAGCGCCCAGACGAGCGCGAGCCCCGCGGCGTTGAGCAGGGCATGCGCGAGGTCGAGGTGCACGAAGTGACCGGTGACCCAACGCCAATGCTCGCCCGCCGTCAGGGCGCTGCGCGACCAACGCAGCGCCTGCTGGACGGCCTCGCCGCCGAGCGCGAGCAGCAGCATCGCCGCGCAGGTGACGAGCAACGCGATGCCCCAGGCACCGCCGGTGCCCGTCGCGGCGCGCAGCCCGGCCAGACGGGACGGCTTCGCCGCAGGGGACGAGGGGCGGGATGCGCTCACGCCGCAGGCCCCTGCAGCCATGATCGCTCGTAGTGCATGATCGCCGGCGCACAGGCGATCGCCGCATGGGCCGCGATGGGCAGCGCGAGCGAGCGGACCCGCAGAGCCGCTTGGGCACGGCCCGGCGTGGGCACGATGGTGTCTTCAGGGCCCGGCCCGACATGGAACGCCTTCGCGCCGCCGGCGAAGCCCGTGCCGAGCGCCTTCAGCAGGGCCTCCTTGCGCGTCCAACAGTCGAGGAACACCGCACGGACCGCTGCGGCATCGGTGCCGACGAGCTGCAGCGCGGCCTCCTCGCCCGGCGTGAACACGCGCGCGGCGAGACGCGCCGCGTCCACGACTCGATCCGCCATCTCGAGATCCACACCGACCGGGCTGTCGGACATCGCGAACAGCCACCAGCCCCGGGCGTGGGACAGGTTGAAGTGCAGGCCCGATGCGATGCCGTCCGCGACCACGGGCTTGCCGTGTGCGCCGATGCCGAAGGTGAATTCATCGGGTGCGATGCCGGAAGTCGCCGCCAGCACGCGGCGCAACAGGCCGCGCGAGACGATGAACCGGCGGCGCGCATCGTCATCGCCGATGGCCGCTGCGCGCGTCGCCTCGGCG
>DAIMYL010000006.1:0-2259 GCA_036734505.1 Steroidobacteraceae bacterium
TTCTTCGAGGCCAAGGTGCGCGAGCAGGCCGACCGCCACGCCAAGGCCAACGACACCGCCTACAACCTCGAGCCCAACGTGAAGACCGGGCCCGGCGGGCTGCGCGACATCCAGACCATCGCCTGGGTCGCCAAGCGGCACTTCGGCGCCGAGAGCCTCGCCGAGCTCGCGACCCAGGGCTTCCTCACACCGGGCGAACTGCGCCGCCTCGAGGCCGCGCAGGGCTTCCTGTGGCGGGTGCGCTACGCGCTGCACACCGTCACCGGCCGCCGCGAGGACCGGCTGCTGTTCGACCACCAGGTCAAGCTCGCGCGCGCCTTCGGCTACGAGGACGCCTCGTTCACGCTCGCGGTCGAGCAGCTGATGCAGCGCTACTACCGCACCGTGATGGATGTCAGCCTGCTCAACGAGCTGCTGCTGCAGCTGTTCCGCGAGGCCATCATCGACGGCAGCGCCGGCGCCGAGGCGCCGCAGCCGCTCAACCCGCGCTTCCAGGTGGTCGACGGCTACCTCGAGGCGGTGCACGACGACCTCTTCGTGCGCCAGCCCTCGACGCTGCTCGAGGTGTTCGCGCTGCTGCAGCAGAACCCCGAGATCCGCGGCGTGCGCGCCGGCACCATCCGCGCCATCGTGCAGAACCTCTGGCTCATCGACGAGGAGTTCCGCCAGAACCCGCGCAACCACCGGCTCTTCCTCGAGATCCTGCGCGCGCCCGCCGGCGTCACCAACGAGCTGCGCCGCATGAACAACTACGGCGTGCTCGGCCGCTACATCCCGTCGTTCGGCCGCATCGTCGGCCGCATGCAGTACGACCTGTTCCACGCCTACACGGTCGACGCTCACACGCTGTTCGTGGTGAGCAACCTGCGCCGTCTCGCGCTGCCGCGCTTCGACCACGAACTGCCGAAGCTCTCGCAGATCATGCAGGCCCTGCCGCGGCCGGAGGTCGCCTACCTCGCGGCGCTCTTCCACGACATCGCCAAGGGCCGCGGCGGCGACCACTCGGAGCTCGGCGCGGTGGACGCCGAGGCCTTCTGCCTCGAGCAGGGGCTCTCGCGCTACGACGCGCGCCTCGTCGCCTGGCTGGTGCGCAACCACCTGCAGCTCTCGCTCACCGCGCAGAAGCAGGACATCGCCGACCCCGATGTGATCAACGGCTTCGCGCGCTTCGTCGGCGACGAGACCCACCTCGACCACCTCTATGTGCTGACCGCCGCCGATGTGCGGGCCACCAACCCGCGGCTCTGGAACTCCTGGAAGGCCTCGCTGTTCAGCGAGTTCCACGACCGCGTGAAGGGCGCGCTGCGGCGCGGCCTCGAGACGCCCGTCGACCAGGAGGAGCTCAAGCAGGGCCACCAGGCCGAAGCGCGCGTCCTGCTCGCCGATGCGGGCCTCGCCGAGGGCGCGGCCGATGCCGCCTGGTCGCACTTCACCGACGACTACTTCCTGCGCCACACGCCGCAGGAGATCGCCTGGCACACCCGGCTGCTCGCCGCACGCCCGGCCGGCGCCGATGCGCCGGTGGGCGCGGTGCAGGCCGAGAGCGAACGCGGCACCACCTCGATCACCACGCTCGCGACGCACCGCAAGCACGGCTTCGCGCGCACCACCGCGGTGCTCGACCAGCTCGGCCTCAACATCGTCGATGCGCGCATCACACCGACGCTCGATGGCGACAGCGTCGACCTCTACCATGTGCTCGAGGAGGACGGCACGCCCATCGCCGACACCGATCGGCACGAGGAGATCGAGTACGCGCTGCGCCGCGCGCTCGAGAGCCCCCGCGGTTCGCGCTTCGAGGTATCACGCCGCGCGCCGCGCCAGGCGCGGATGTTCGACACCCGCACCCGGCTGTCGGTGACGCGCGACGAACGCAACCGCCGCTCCATCCTGGAGCTCATCACCGGCGACCGACCGGGGCTGCTGTGCGATGTCGGCAAGGTGCTCATGGAGGAGCGCGTCGACCTCGTCGGCGCGAAGATCATGACCGTCGGCGAGCGGGCCGAGGATGTGTTCTATGTGCGCGACTTCGGCGGACGCCCCCTCGAGGACGACGCCGCGGAGCGGCTGGTCGCTCGGCTCACCGAGGCGCTGGACGCGCGCCGCGCGGCCTGAGGCCGCACGGCCCGGCCGCACATCCATCATGAACCGCGACCTCGACAAGCTGCTGCCCTACCCGTTCGAGCGGCTCGCCGGGTTGAAGGCGGGCGTGACGCCCCCTGCCGACCTCGCGCACATCGCGCTCTCCATCGGCGAACC